>DATGFI010000772.1:0-7348 GCA_035309205.1 Planctomycetota bacterium
CGCCTGCCGGCGGTGATGGGCGTTTTCATCCTGAGCGATCCCGAGACGGCATTTCCCCTTGCCGTGATGGACGGCACCCGGCTCACCGCCTTTCGGACGGGGGCCGCGGCGGCGGTTGCGTCCAGGCATCTGGCCGTGAAGCAGCCGGCGACCATCGGCTTCATCGGCTGCGGGACACAGGCACGGTCGATGCTCTCGGCCCACCGGTCGCTCTTCAGCGGGCTCCGCCCGATCATGGCGGACGTCGATCCGGCGGCTGCGGAGAAGTTCGCGAAGGAGGCCGGTGGTTTCACGGCGTCGATGGACCAGGCCGGGAGCTGCGACATCATCTGCACGTCGACCCCGTCGCGCACACCGGTCCTCTTCCGCTCCTACGTCGGCATCTCGACGCACGTCAACGCCATGGGCGCCGACGCTCCGGGGAAACAGGAGCTGGATCCCCGGCTGCTTCAGGACGCGACCGTCGTGGTAGACGATCTGGACCAGGCGACCGAGAGCGGGGAAGTGAACGTGCCCTTGCGCGCGGGGACCTATCGTCGCGAACAGATCTACGGCACGCTGGGAGAGATCGTGGCGGGGAAGAAACCGGGGCGGAAAGGCACGGAAATCACGGTGTTCGACTCCACGGGCCTGGCGATTCAGGACCTGTCGCTGGCTCGGGTAGTCTTCGATGAATCGCGCAGCCGCGGGCTGGGGATGGAGATCGACCTCGTCTGAGATCTATCTCCGGCCCTCGTCCGCGACGCGGAAGGCCTCCAGGAGCGCCTGGTGGACGGGAATCTGGACGCGCCGCTGGGGCGGGAACTCTCCCGGCTGGAAAATGAAGTCGCCTTTCTTGTGGCGGGCGATGCTGTTGATCGCCTCCTGATCTTTTGTCCGTTCGAAATCCGCGGCGGCGATCAGGCCTTTTTCGAACCAGATCCGGCCGACCCGTCCTTCGAGGCTGAGCAGGAGGAGGCCCGTCTTTTCCGATCCGCCGATAAGCTGGCAGACTTGGTCGAGGTGGATCTCCTGCAGCGATCCCCCGAGCTTGACATTGACCGCCTTGACCTCCTGGACGGCGTTCACCTGCTGCGCTTCCCGGCCGGCTGTGGAAAGGGCTTTCTGCACGGGCCGATAGAGCGTTTCGCGGGCGGCCGCCTGCAGGGTGGGATCGGAATCTTCCGTGATCTTCTTCAGGGCCTCGCGAGCCGCCGGGTTGGAAGCGAACTGCCCCAGAGCCCGGATGGCCGAGGTGCGCAGCGCCGGGCTGGAGGCCTTCAGCAGGCCCAGCCCCCGCGAGCTCTTCGACGCGATCCCGGCGAGAATCGGCACGGCTTCCGCGTGCCCCAGGCGGGCGAGGGCCATGCAGGCGCCGGCGCGGATCTCGTCGGACTCGGACCGGGAGTCGGCCAGTCCGGCGAGCAGCTCGAACGCGGCGCTGACCTTGAGCTTGCCGAGGCCCTCGATCATCGTGGCGCGGATCGTGGGATCCTTCTCGTCCTTCAGCGCCTGGAGCAGGAGATCTCCCGAGCGCGCATAGGCACGGTCTGTCAGGATGGAGGCGGAACGGCGCCGGACGGCGCTCACGGCATGATGCAGGGTGCTCGCCAGAGCGACGGAGGCGATGCTCTCGGGCGCGGCATGGGGAAGCACCTCCAGGAGCCGCAACGCCTCCGACGGCGCGGTCGTCTTCTGCAACTCCTCGGAGAGCACCGCGGCGGCGCCGGGCCCGATCCGCGCGATCGCGTCGGCCAGCGGCATCCGCTGCGTCGTCATTTCGATCGTCTTCATCTCCTCGACGAGATGGGCCGCGCACGCGTCGCCCAGGGACTCCGCGACCCGGAGCGCGACGGGATCGCCCGTACGCAGCCGCTGGAGGATCCCGGGGAAGCCGCTGCTCTTGGTGAGCCGCTCCATCGCTCGGAAGGCAGTCTCAGGGCGGAAGGCGAGGGCCGGGTCCTTGGTCGCGTAATGGCGCCGGAGCAGGGTCAGCGTCTCCAGCGCGAGCTCCGGCTCGCCGCGCCGGAGACGGCCATCCGCCAGGATCGTCGCAATCTCGGCCAGCTTCCCGTACGTGTCGGCGTCCTGCTCGGCATCGAAGGCGGAGCGGAGCAGGCCTTCGAAGCCCTCGCGAGCCGTGGACAGCGGCTCGGTGTCCCAGGAGCTGTGAAGGGCGAGCAGCGCCTCGGCGGCGGCGCGGCGCCGCTCGGCGGTGCGGTCCATGAGGACGCCGGTCAGCCTCGCCAGGATCTTGGCGGCCAGGTCGCCCCGGGAGATCGCCAGGAGCTCCCGCACCAGCACCGAGGCCTCCTTGACCAGGGGCTCGGCCTGCTCGTCGGCCGCAAGCGCCAGGAGGGTCCGCGCCCGGGCGGAAGGACCGCCTTCCTGCGAGACTTCCTTGAACTCGTCCGTCATCCAGACCGGAATGAGCTCCTCGGCCTCGGACAGGAGGAACTGTCTCATCAGCGTCATCAGCCGCGGGTCGTGGCGGAAAGCGTCGATGACGATGTTCCCGATCTTGCGCAGTCCCGGTCGCAGACCCTCCGGGGCAATGCTCAGGATCCGGGCGAGTTCGCCCACGCATTCGCGCCCCTTCTCCAGGGGGAGGAGGCCGGGGAGCTTCTCGGCGCGTCCCCGCGCGAGGGGCTCGGCCCTGGCTTTCTCAAGCAGTGTCGGATCGTGCTCGATGAGCTTCCGCATGATTTCGAGGCGGCCTTCGGCGCCGACCTGGGGGTCGACGGACGCCTCGATCAGCTGCTCCAGGGTTTTGAGCAGCTCGGAGACCCGGGATCCGGATTTTTCGAGGGTCCGGTTGGCGTCCTTGATGAGGAGGTCGCCTTCGCTGACGGCGACGTACTCGATTTCGTCGACGCCGATCGACATCACCTGTCGTTCCTGCAGGAGGCGGTTGATCTCCTTGCCTTCCTTCACGTCCCAGAACTTCCGGACGAGCGCGTCGAGGAACGTGAGGAGCTCGTCGAGGGCCGCGCCCTTCCGGAAGACGATGCTCTTGATCCCGGCGTCGAGGAAGAAGGAAATGAGGGAGCTCTCGAGGGTGACGGTGCTGAAGTCCTTGGCGCCGAGGCGCTGACCGTTGATGAGGAGTCCGTTGGGGGTGGCGGCGAGGACAAGCTTGGGATTCTGCTCCAGGAAGGCGGCGACGGACTGGAAGGCGGAGGTGCCGACCTTGGAGACTTGGGGGCTGTCCTTGGGATAGAGGCGCAACTGGGCGACCGCGAGCTTGAGGTTGTTGAGCAGCTCGAGGACGGCTGCGGAGACGAGCTTATCCGTGCCGACAGAGACTCCCGTACTGACCTCCTTGACCATAAAGAGTATACCCCGACACCATTTCCTATGCATCCAGGAAAAGGTTCCGGATCATTGACTCCGGGGCCGGGATGGAGATACTCGGACCATGCCTTCACGAGACCGAGGCGGCCTCCTCGCAGCAGCCGACGAATTCGCCACCTGGAAGCACCGCCATCAGTTTCGTCGGGACGGGGTCACCCCCTACATCAATCACCCCCGCGGCGTCATGGCGATCCTGAGGGATGAGTTCGCCGTCGCTGACGTCGAAACGCTTGCCGCCGGCATCCTCCATGACACGATCGAAGACACCGCCACGGACTATGACGAGATCCGGGAACGCTTCGGCCGGAAAATCGCCGATCTGGTCGCCGTTCTGACCAAGGACAAGCGCCTGCCGGAAGCGGAGAGGGAGCGGGACTATTTCGCCCAGCTCGCCCGGGCCCCGCTGCCGGCCCGGCTCTGCAAGATTGCGGACTCGCTCTACAATCTGCGGGATTCGGACGCCAGGCACCGGCCCAAGGCCGCCAAGAAGGCTCGGAAGCTCCTGACGATCTATCGGGGGTCGCGGGGACTCGATCACGCGCTCAGCATCCTCCGGCAGGAGCTGTCTCGATGAAGTGGCTTTTCAAGACCGAGCCGACGGACTACTCTTTCCATCGGCTCAGGAGGGACGGGAAAACGCTGTGGACCGGCGTGAAGAACGCGGCGGCGCTCAAACATCTCCGCGAGGTGAAGAAGGGCGACGAAATCGCCATCTATCATACCGGATCCGAAAAGTCCGTCGTCGGGATCGCCCGGGCTTTGGCCGATGCGAAGGGCGACGCGGTTCAGATCGCCCCGGTCAAACCGGTCCTGCCCGTATCCCTCGCCTCGATCAAAGCGAATCCGCGCTTCAAGGATTTCGCCCTCGTCAGAATCGGCCGCCTCTCGGTGATGCCGGTGCCGGAGGGGCTTTGGAAGTCTCTGACGGAATCGGACTGAGGATCCTGGGGATCCGCCGAAGCCCCGGTCTCAGGCGCCGGGGCGGGACCGGGGATCCAGAGCATCCCTCAAGCCGTCGCCGAACAGGTTGAATCCAAGCACCGCCACCGAAATCGCCAGACCCGAGTAGAGCGCCAGCGTCCGGTGCAGGCGCGGATCGACGTAGCCGTCGTGAAGCATGGCCCCCCATTCGGCCGTTCCGGCCTCGACCCCCAGGCCGATGAACGAGAGTCCGGCGGCGCTAAGGATCGCGCTTCCGATCCCCAGGGTCGCCACGACAATGATGGGCCCTGCCGCATTGGGAAGGATCTCGCGGATCAGGGTCCGGGTCGGGCTGGCTCCCAGGGCGCGGCTCGCCACCACGAAGTCGTGCTCGCGCAGGGAAAGCACGCTGGCGCGGATCTGCCTGGCGAAGGGCGGAATGCCCACGACACCCACGGAGAGGATCACGGTCCAGAGCCCGGCCCCCAGCGGAGCGGCGATCGCGATCGCCAGAAGGATGCCCGGGAATGAAAGCAGGATGTCGAGGAATCGGGAAATCGCGCCGTCGGTGACGCCGCCGAAGTAGCCGGCGGCGGCGCCCAGGGGGAGGCCCACGGCCGCGGAAAAGGTCACGCAGGCGACGCCCAGGAACAGCGAGATCCGGGCGCCGAAGAAGATCCGGGTCAGGATATCGCGGCCCGAGTTGTCCGTGCCAAGCCAGTGGGCGCCGGACGACCCCAGGTTCTGCTCGCCGGGCCGCCACGAGACCGGATCATGCGGGCTCAGAAGTCCGATCAGGGCCGCCATCGCCGACAGAAACACGATGAGCGCCAGGCCGGCCATCGACGCCCGATGCCGGGTCAGGATCCTAAGCTTCCTGTTGTCCATGGCGAATCCTCGGGTCGATGAACGAGTACAGGAGGTCCGTGGCCAGGTTCACCAGGACGAACGTGAAGGCGAGAACGAGCACCGCGCCCCCGATTGACTCGTATTCGGTCTCGCGCACGGAGGTGAGGATGTAGGTGCCCATCCCGTCCCAGTCGAACACCGTCTCCGTCAGCACCGCGCCGCCGAGCAGGGAGCCGAACTCCAGACCGAGCAAAGTGACGATCGGCAGCGCCGCGTTCCGAAGGGCGTGTCGGAGGATAATGCCCGCCGGAGAGAGCCCTTTTGCCCGCGCTGTGCGGATGTAGTCGCTGCCCAGGACCTCGAGCATCGACGCCCGCGTAATCCGGGCGATCATCGCCAGCGGGATGGTGGCCAGGGCGAGGGCCGGCATGACGAGGTGGGCCAGCGCGTCGCGGAACATGACGCCGTCTCCCATCAGAAGGGTGTCGATCAGGAGGAAGCCGGTGCGATCGACGGGGACGTAGATCGGATTCAGGTTCCCGCTGACCGGAAGCACGGAACTGAAGGCGATAATGAGCAGGAGGCCGAGCCAGAACACCGGGATGGAAACGCCGGCAAGGGCGACGGTCATTGACGCGTAGTCGATCCAGCTCCCCTTGAATGCCGCGCTGAGGATTCCCAGCGAGAGCCCTGCGGCGACCGCGATGGTCAGCGCGGCGAAGGCCAACTCCAGGGTATGGGGCAGCTTCCGGGCGATCTGGTCGCGGACCTTCTCGTTCGAATGCTTGAAGGACTCGCCCAGGTCTCCGTGAAGAAGGCGCCCCAGATAGGCGACGTATTGGACGGCGATCGGCCGGTCGAATCCCCGTTCCCGGCGTACCCGCAGGCGGATTTCCGCAGGCGCTTTCTCCCCGGCGATCGCCGCCGCCGGATCTCCGGGGACCGAGCGCATCAGGACGAAAACGATCAGCGATACCGCCCATAGCACGACGGGCAGGAACAACAGACGGCGGAAGAGGTACGACGTCACTTCGACCAGCTCGCGGCATAGAAGCGGACCTCGATCGGGTGCATGGCGTAGTCGACCCGCCGCGAGAGGCCGATGACCTGCTTTACGTGGACCAGGGGGATCGTGGGCAGCACCTCCCGGTAACGCCGGTAGGCCTTCGCCAGCAGGTCGGCGCGCTTGGCGGAATCGCCCTCCACCTGAGCCCGCTTGACGGCGTCGTTGAATTCCGGGTCGTCGAAGAAGGAAGAGTTCATGTCGTTCTTCGAATCGCCGTGCAGGAGGGGATAGTAGAAATTGTCCGGATCAGGGATATCGGCGATCCAGCCCAGGAGGTACATCGGGTGGTTCGCCTCCTTGTACTTCTGATCGTAGGCCGCCTTGTCGTATCCGGTCAGCTTCACTTCCAGGCCGAGCTTCCGCAGCTGGTCCTTGACGAACTCCGCGACGCGAAGCGGCTCCGGCGCATAGGGACGAGCGAAGGTCATGTGGATCAACTCGACCTCCTTGGACTCGAGCTTCACCTTGCCCAGGGACTCCCTCGCCTTCTCGAGGTCGACCTCGTAGGGCGGCGTGGGACAGGCATTCTTCCAGAGGGCCGGGGGGACGAGATTCGCCGCAGGTTCGGCGAGCCCGTGATAGGCCAGGTCGTTCAGGGTGCGGCGATCCAGGGCCAGGCTCACGGCGCGGCGGAAGTTGGGATCGCTGTAGGGCGCCCGCCGGAGATTGAAGCCGAGATAGCTCACCGTCAGCGACGATTCGGTGTCGACCTTGGTGCGCGGGTCTTCCTGCAGCGTCTTCACGTCGGCGAGGGTCGGATGGTCGACGACCTGGACTTCGCCCTTCTTCAACTTCTCGATGGCGGTCTGGGGCGATTTGACCGGCACGACGATGACCCGGGCGATGGGGGGCTTGGGGCCCCAGTAGGAATCGTTGCGGTCGAGCACGATGCGCACATCGCGGTCCCAGCGGGAGAGCCGATAGGGTCCGGTGCCGACCGGAAGGACCGGAAACTCCGCGCCGCTCTTTTTCACCGCCGCCGGGGAGACGATGTGCGCGGCGAAGAGCGTCAGGTTGTAGAGCATGACGACGCTGGGCCGCCTGAGCGTGAGCACGACTCGATAGGGCGATTCCGCGGAGACGCTCTCGATGTCGGAGAAGTTCGAAAGGTAAGGGCAGGGGTTCCTCGGGCGGTTCGGATGGTCCGCTTTGAGGAAGCGCTCGAAGCTGAAGACGACC
>DATGFI010000773.1:0-5492 GCA_035309205.1 Planctomycetota bacterium
CAGGTTCGGGTCGATCCAGCCGGGGGTCGCCGCCCCAGGAGCCCCGCCGCCCGGGGTCGCCTGGCTGTTCCAGAGAATGCCGTTCGGGTTTGCACCGCCCGGACTTCCCGTGTTGCCGCACGCGGGAATCACCACCGCGGCGACGAGGGCCGCCACGCGGCCGGTCCACACCCAAGTCCTTCTGCTCGACATAGGCCTCGCTCCCCTTTTTGAGTTTAGGGATTCTAATACATTACGGACGTTGCATCCAATTTTTTCCATGCAACCCCAGATGCTCATCGCGCCACCTCATCCAGTTCCGCTTTGGTCGTCAGGAAGACGTCGACGTCGTCGAAGCGCGCCTCCTCGTCCTGGGCCAGCTCCATTTTCGCGTTGGTCCCCAGGGAAAGGACGGCGGCCTTGATCTTCAGCGGATTGGATCCCGAGTAGAGGGTTTCGTCGTTCCGGCGGAGCACGACCTGGTCCTTGGAGACCCACAGCTCGACGCTCTCCCATTCCTGGGGCGCGGCCGCGTCCTTCTTCCACACGGGGGAGGTTCCGCCCTCGACCCACAGCTGCAGCGAGTCGCCGCGCCGCTCGAGAGAGAGTCCCTGGCCGGCGACCCCGTGATTGAGCGCCATCCAGACGATGCGGTCCGGGTCATGGTGCGAGTTCCAGTCGCGGATCCGGATGCGGATTGGCGCCTCGTTGCTCCAGGCGAACGCCTGGCGGGTTTCCAGCCAGGCCGAGCGCGGCCAATCCTTGCGGGACAGGCTCGCGACGTTGTTGACGTTCTGGAGCGTCTTGCGCGCGAGTTCGGCGGCGTCCGAGGGCATCTTGCCTCCGCCCAGATCCTGGGTCGGCTTCTGCAGCGCCTTGATGGACAGCGACCCGTTCTCGGTCGCCAGGCGGATGCCCAGATTGGCCTCGCCGCCCTGCAGCCAGCCGCCGCCCCAGCGGGGCAGGTCGAAGGTCTCGTACAGCGCCAGCTTGGCGGGAATCGGTTTGGGCGCCATCGACTGGCCCTTGCCGGCCACGACGAAGTGGTCGCTCGAAACGTCGACCGAGGCATTATCGTCCTTGCGCGTCAGCCGGACCTTCCCTTCGCGGACTTCCAGACGCGTCGAGGTCGCCGTCACCGACAGCGACAGCCGGGTGCCGAGCACGCGGGCCTCGGCGGTCGAGGTCGAAAAGATCATGGGCTCGCCGGCGGGCTGCTTGGCGATCCGCGCCCGGAGCAGGCCGCGCTTGAGCGTCAGGCGCTTTCCGCCCTCGGCCTGGAAGGAGTCGGCCAGCGAATCAGCTTCCAGCACGACGCGCGTGCCGTCGTCGAAAAGGACCTCCACCTGGGCGCCCTTGGCGGTTTCGAGCGCCGCGCCGGGGGCGAGCTTCTGGCCGGAACGGACGGGGGAGCGGTCCGCCCCCAGGAGGCTCTGGACCTCGCCTTCGACGCGGCTGACGAAAGCCACCACGGGAAGGGCGGCCGGAGCGGGAACCGGCGCCGGGACGACCGACTTCTCCTGGGGCCGGGTCTCAGCCCGCACGGGCTTGGCCAGGGGTTCTTTGCGCTCGGGGACCTCGGACGTCGCCGGCACGGGCGAAGGCTTCTCGGGGGCGGCCACGGTCTTCGTCTCAGGGACGGCGGGGACGGGAGAGACCCGCTCCGGGGGCTGGGGCTTTTCGGGCGCAGCCGGCGGTTCCTGGACGGCGACCGAGGCGGGGCGCTCCTCCGGGGCCGGGACGACCGGCTCCGTCCGGGCGACCGGCGCCTGGGGGCTGGCCGGGACAGGGCTCGTCCGGAGGCTGTAGGCGACGGCGGCAATGACGAAGATCGCGGCCGCGGCCGCGGCGGCGGCCCAGACGCGGCGGCCCAGGGTGAAGGGGCGGGCGACGACGGGAGCTTCCGCCCGGGAAGCGACCGCCGGAAAGCGGCCCATGAGGGTCCAGGCGGCCGAGAGGCCGCGCTCCAGATCCGCGCAGGCTCCGCAGGAGGCCAGATGGCCGCGCAGCACGTCCTCGTCCTGGGAGGAGGCGTTGCCGCTCAGGCTCCGCGCGATCAGGTCGGCTGACGCTCTGCAATCCATATCCATCGGCATACACTCCCGGGGAACCAGGACCCCTACTGGAATCCGGATTCCGTTCCGAATTTAGAGATAATCCTTCAGCAGCTTCTGGAGGTCCTGGAGCGCCCGGCTGAGGCGGGCCTCGACGGTCTTCACCGAGATGCCCAGCATCTGGGCGATCTGCGAATACTTCAGCTCGTGATAGCGGCTCAGGATGAAGACTTCGCGGATCGGCTCCTCGAGCGCGGCGAGAGATTTCTCGATCGCCTTCTCCAGCTCCTTTCGGTCCAGATGGTGGTCGATGCCGGAGGCTCCGTCCTCCTTCAGTTCCGACGTCTTGCGATACTCTTCGCGCTTGGCGGCGTTGAGCCAGGCGTTTCGAGCCATGGTGAGCAGCAGCGGGGTAACCGGCTTGTCGAGGTCGTACTCGTTCCGATGGGTCCAGAAATTCAGGAAGACCTGCTGCGAGACGTCTTCGGCCAGCGGGGAGTTCCCGCTGGAGAGCCGGTAGACATAGTTGAGGACGCCGGGCTGGTACTGGCGGAAAAACTCGGCGAACGCCTCGGGATCGCCAGCCCTGAGGCGGAGCCGCTTCTGGCGCTCCTCATCCGGCGACGACGGAGTTCGCATCGGTTCATCATCCGAGACGGACTCGGACCGGCGATTCCGTCGACGTCACGCGCTCTTGGCGCCGGCGGCGGGCGGAGGCGCCTCTACGGGGACCGGGGCCGACGGCGGCGCGGCCGGTTCGTCGGCAGGCGGGCGGCTGCGAAGGAGGAAGAGCCAGATCCCGGCGCCGGCGACGAGCGCAAGACTGACGACCTGGGAGTAGCTGAGTTCGCCCAGCCACTGCGGGCGCCGGTCGCCGCGCATGAACTCGATCACGAAGCGCCAGGCGCCGTAGAGCATGCACATGATCAGGAAGATCTCGCCCTGGGCCTTCCGCTTCTTCTTGTAGAGCCAGGAGAGGAAGAAGAAGAATGCCAGTGCCGCCGCAGTCTCGTAAAGCTGCGTGGGATGGACGGGGTCGGAGCGCTCGTTCCAGCCCTTGTGCTGCTCGCGGGCGGCGGGGCTGTCGGCCGGGAAGCTGACGCAGGGGAACCCGTGGCCCACCTTCCCGTGGCAACAGCCGTTCAGGAAGCAGCCGATGCGGCCGAACGCCAGGGCCAGCATGATCGACGGGGCGCAGATATCCGCGAGGAGCCCCACCGACAGGCCGCGCATCTTGATGTACAGGATCCCCGCGGCGATGCCCGCGACGAGTCCGCCGTAGAGGACGAAGCCGCTCTGCCAGTTCCGGAAGACCTTCCACGAATACTCGCCGGAATTCTCGTAGAGAAAGAGCGCCCGGGTGCCGATCAGCGCGAAGAAGAGCGTCAGAATCAGCAGGACGGCGTTCTGCCACGTGTAAAGGTGGACCTTCTCGCCCGACTTCTTCATGCGCCAGAACCAGAATGCGAAGGGGACCGGCCCCAGGATGAGGGCCCCCAGGGGATCCATCCCCATGTCGCCCCAGATCGAGAGCTTCGTCGTCTCGGCGACTTCGTCGTAGTACTGGAGCAGGTAGTTGATCTTGGCGCCGATGATGCCGGCGATCATCGAGATGATGCCCAGATCCAGGATGAAGTCGCTCTTGATGCCCAGGGGCTTGGCGCGCTGGACCGCGACGTACGAGCACAGAAGGAAGCCCACCATGATCGCGAAGCCGTAGGAGTTGATGGGCCAGTCGGTGCCGGGGATCTTGAAAAGTGTGGGCCACATGGTTGCGAGGTCGTCCTTACAGGAGCCTAAAAAAACCGGACATCCGGGAGCGGAGAAGAGTCTCTCCTCCGGGATTCACGCGTCACCGCGCTGTTCATTCTCAGAATTAGGTACGCAGAGCCGGAGGATTCGCGGGAGGGAATCGTCGATTCCCCTAGCGCTCCTCGGTCGGCATCTCGAATCCAAACGACGTTTCGTCGGCCTTGAGCGACTCCAGGAGCGCGCGCTTGAGCATCACGCCGCCGCACTCCTTGCACTTGTAGGCCTTGCCTTCCTCCAGCCCCACGACGTTGTACTGCCGTCCACATCCCGTGCAGAACAGCACGTCCTTGTCCTGCATCTTCAGCACGTCCGTCACCGTCTTCTTGTCCACGAATCCGTGCTCCACGAGCAGCTCCCCCAGGCGCGGGATCGGCGTCACGCCTTTCTCCGCCATCTTGAGCTGGATCTCGAGGCACTTGTTGATCTGGAGCATGGTCGCCAGGTTGTACTTCACCAGGAGCTGGCCGAACAGGTACTCCACCTTCTGCATTTTCTGGACGTTCTTGACGGACTCCAGCCGCCGGCTCTGCTCCTCCAGGAGGGCCACCAGATCCTTCTCCTGGATCAGCCCCTTGGACAGAAGCAGCGTCCCCAGCGGCCGGCCCGCCTTGTTGTTGTTCGTGGGGCTGACCGTCGCGTTGGGATCGACCTTGCCGTCCTGCTGCTCCTTCATGACCTCGGAGAGCTGGGCTTGGGTGAGCAGGCCCTTCTCGATCGCGAGCTGGCCCAGGAGCAGGTCCTTGATCGAAATCACAAGCTCTTAGTATAGACGTCCGGGGAGGCCCGTGTCAAAAGCCATCCGGTCGGCCCGCCTCGCGGAGGATCATGGGCCGACACCGACCACCGATTTGGGCTGCAGGTCCCGGATCTCCACCGAGCCGGCCATGTCCCGTGAGGAGAAGCCCGGCTGCCATCGCGCCCCCACGTTCAGGATGAGGCCGGCCGAGATCGAGCAGACCACCAGCGACGAACCCCCGTAGGACACGAAAGGAAGGGTCAAGCCCGTCACGGGGGCGACTCCCAGGGTCATTCCCAGATTGATGAACGTCTGGGTTGCCATGACGGTCGTCAGCCCCACGACGAGCAGCCGGCCGAAAGGCTCGCGCGACGCATGGGCGATCTTGAGCGACGTGGTGAAATAGATCGCCAGGAGGAGGATCACGAACGAGCATCCGGCGAAGCCCAGGTCCTCGGCCACGATCGAGTACACGAAGTCGGTGTGCCGCTCGGGAATGAAATAGAGCGGGTTGGAGGCGCCTTCGCCCAGCCCCCGTCCCAGCGCTCCGCCGGCGATGCAGGCCTTGACGGACTGGGTGACCTGGTAGCTATCCCCATGGAGGAAGGCGAGGATGCGGTTGCGCTGGTACTCCTTCATGCCCTTCATCCACACCAGGGGGAGGGCGACCAGGAGGAGGGCCACCAGGACGGCGAGGTGGCGCTTGCGCGCGCCGGCGGTGAAGAGCATCGCCAACACGGTCGGGATCAGGATGATGGTCATGCCCATGTCGGGCTGGACCACGATCAGGCCCGCCGGGAGGGCGGTCAGGGCCAGGGGCAGCAGGATCCCGCGCCAGGACTGGACGTCGCGGGCGTACATGAGGACGTTGGCCAGGACGAGGACGAGCGCGATCTTCATGAATTCCGCCG
>DATGFI010000774.1:0-4542 GCA_035309205.1 Planctomycetota bacterium
GTCCGGACGTATCGGCGTCGCCCTCCGGTCCGTCGGGTGCCATAGATCCAATCGCCGGGCCGAACGTCGCTCAGGGGCCGAGGGGTACCGTCCGCCATGAGAATCAAGGTTTCGCCCGCGAGGCAGTAGACACAGCCGTGCTCGCAGCCGCGGTAGGGGTTGATGCTGCGATCGAACCCGACGTCGGGGCTGTCGTTCTTGGCAATCAGGGTCCGGGACGTGTCCCTCAGGAACTGGGTGCGGGGGAGGGGAGCTTCGGGGTCGGCGTCGGGATCGGGTTGGAGGGAGCGCTTCTCGAAGCGGTTGGGGGGATTGGAGCCCGTCCCCCGGCCTCGAACATTCGTCATACATTGAAGTATAGGCAGCGGTGTCGCAAGATGCAAATGCCAACGAGGCGAATTCGCAGAATGAGAATATAATATGCCTATTATGCATATTTAATTGTTTCATGACGGATCTCTCTGGGGGCCAAGCGGTTATTCGTTGATGTGAACTGGGGCATGGCACGGCCGTTGCTAAGACTGTCGTCATGATGGAAGGACGCAAACCGCAGGTGGACCTGAGAGCGACCCGCGCGGTCGGGGGCCGCCCCGGGGCCCTGCACCTGTCGTCCGACGGCACCCGGCTTTACGTCTTTGATTCCAGTGCCCCCCGCGTCACCGTCCTTGGCGCCGCGGGGTGGGAGGTGCTTGGCACGTCTCCTCTGGAACTTCCGTCGGCCGGCGATCCGTTCTTCCTGGGAGGCGGCGGCGAGGACTCCCTCTACTTCGGCGGCCTTCTGGGCAAAGTGGCGGTTGTCGACGCTGCCACCCTGAGGTACAGCGGCGCCGTCGCCTGCGTGGGCGACGCCTGCGAGATGAAGGTCCTTTCCCAGGCTCGGCAGGCGGTCCTCAGCACCGCCACCGCCGGCGGGGGAACGGTCGAGCTGCTGAGCTTGGCGCCGCTGGCGGCGATGGGACGCCTGGAGCTTCCCATGCAGCCCGTGCGGGGCACGCTCGCGGTTCACGCCCTCCGGGGCTACGGCGCGGTGGTCGTCCGCGACGTGGAACGCCGGGACGAGGCGATCATTCTCTTCGAGCTGCGCGTCGGCACGGAACCCTGCGCGATTCGCGTGGAGGGCGGCGTCCGCTCGCTCGCATTCGACGCCGAGGGACGCTACCTCTACGGTGCGTGCCACGACGATTCTGCCCTGACGGTGATCGATGTCCGAGAGGAGCGACCGGTAGAGCAAGTCCTCCTCGCGGGCGAACCCTACGGCCTCGTGGGTGATCCCGCGGGGAAGCGGATCTGGACCCTCTGCGAGCGGCTGGGCCACGTCGCCCTCGTCGACCCCCAGAACAGGATGGTCGTGCGGCGCACCCAGCTCTCGGGCCTGGTCGCGGGCCAGCACCGTATGGCCTTCAGTCCCGAAGGCCGCCTGGCCCTGGTGGCCGAGGCCGCCGAGGGCTGCCTCTCCCTGCTGGAGGCCGGACTGCCCGGCCCTTCGCAGGGCGATCTCCTCGACCGGCTGGAGCTGGGCCGCGAGGTCGGCGAAATCCTTTGGGGCGTGTTCGGGGACGAAATCTACGTCGCTTCGCCCGAGGCCGGCGCCGTCCTCAAGATCGGCGTGGACCGCGGCGACCAGGAAATCAAGGACACGGATATCTACCTGATGGATCAGCTTCTCCGGGAAGGGCGCTCGCCCTCCGGAGTGAAATATCCCCTATTCCCTCCTTGATCCTCACGGGCTCTTCACTAAGAGCCCGTGTGGAAATCTTGTGCGGCCGGACGGCCGGCGGGTTCGGAAAAGTGCCCGCCGGCCTCCGGCGTTTCCGGGAGTTCCTCGTCCTCCTCGCGGTGAGGTATCATGATAGCGTGAGCCTACTGGGGCGGCTGTCGATACTCGGCGCCGGGGCTCCGCCCCCCGGGACGCCTTTGGAGGAGCTCCTGCGCCGGAGTCGGGACGAGCGGACCTATCCGATCGTCTGCCGGAATCTGGGGATCCCCTGCGAGACGGAGCGATCCGTCTTCGCGCGGCAATCGATGGCGCGGCATCAGGCCGAGGAGATCCTCCTCCGGGTCGAGGCGCTTCCGCTGAAGGGGCTGCACCTTGCCCACCGCGTCTATCCGGCGCCCTCGCTGCGGGATATGGGCGACCTCGACCTCCTGGTCCGGCGTTCGCGCCTCCGCGATGCCGACGACGCCCTTCGCCGCCTGGGCTACGTCCCGGCTCAGGACCCCGAACGGCTCGACGGCGGGAGCCTCCACGCCGTGGAATACCACCGCGAGGACTCCATGCCCGTGCATCTGCACTGGCACGTCCTGAACGGCTCCCTGCCGAACTACATGGTCCGGATCGATCTGGATGAACTCTGGAGGGAATCCCGGGACGGGGCGCTCGCGCCCCCGCACCTCCTGGTGACGCTGTGCGAGCACGCCCTCAAGCACTCGTTCTCGGCGCTCATCCTCCTGACCGACATCGAGCTCGTCTCCAGGGGAATCGACTGGGAGGCGGTGGCGGACGTCTCCCGCCGCTGGGGCCTCGACGCCGCGGTCTTCTACTCGCTCGTCCTCCTCCGGGACCTGATGGACCTGCGCTCGCCGGGTCTGGACCATTTCCGAGACCTGGATCCGGACTGGGCGGGGCAGGCCTTTCTCGCCCTCCTCCGGCGGCGGCGCTGGGACGGACTGTCCGCGCTGGGACTGCTGTCCCTCACCAGGGAGAAGGCGCGCTTCGTCCGGGAGGCCTTCGCGCCTTCCCGCTCGGAGGGGATGCGGACGCGGACCGTGATGGGGAGGCTCCGGCGGGCGGCCGGACGGGTGGTGGGGGGGCTTACTTCTTAGCGGCCGGGGCGGCGACGGCGTTGACCCGGGCGGCCAGCCGCGACTTGTGGCGGTCGCCGTTGTTCTTGTGGATGACTCCCTTGCCCACCGCGCGGTCCAAGAGGGCGTAGGCCTCGGCCAGGGCGGTCTTGGAGCCCGCAGCGTCCTTCTTGTCGACCGCGGCGAGGACCTTCTTCATCTGAGTGCGCAGCTCGCTCTTGATGGCGTGATTGCGCTGACGGCGGATTTCGCTCTGCTTGTGCTGCCGGAGCGCGCTGATCGTATGTGCCACTCGGAAGATCCTCCTTTGGGGACAGGGACAATAGCTGAAATCGAGAGGGGAGTCAAGGGGCCGGTCGACAAATCGAGGCCCTCGCAGGGTCTCTTCAGGCGGCGGGGCTCCCCCATTTCTCGACCAGCTGGGCGATGTCCTTGTAGTTGATGTCGATCTCGACGATTTTGTTCCCCAGCTCGATGGCCAGGGGAAGCTTGCCGGCCTCGGCGGCCAGCTTCGCCCGGTGGTACATGATGTCGAGCCGGTAGTCCTGGGACACGACGTCGTGCTCGGCGGAAACGAACTGCTTGTCCGCCATGTCGAACATCTTCTTCCGCTGGAATGCCTTGCCCAGGTTGAAGTGCGACAGGCTCTTGCGCTTGGGATCCTTCACCGACTGCTGGAACTCGGCGATGGCCTTGTCGTTCATCGAGCCGGAAAGGTACGCCATGCCCAGGTCGTAGCGCAGGCCCATGTCGGTCGGCCGGTCCATCACCCGGCGCTCGAAGCTGGCGATCCGGGCCTTGAGCTCCGCCAGGCGGATTTCGTTCAGCTTGGGGTCGTTGGCCTTCTGGGCGGCGATGCGCTTGAGCTCCCACATCTTCAGGTCGCAGTCGTCGACCTTGTCGCGGAGCACCGAATCCTGCGGCGCGAGCTGCGTCGCCTTCTTGTACCACTCGCGGGCCGTCGCGTAGTCCTTCTTCTTGTCGAAGTAGAGGTCGCCGATCTGTCGGGGATACTTGGCATCCGCGGGCGCCTCGGCGATCTGGCCTTCGATCTCCTGGACCAGCGAGAGGAAGTCGGCGTCCGTCTGCACGAGTTTGGACCGCTTCGCCAGATCCTCGGCCTGGTCGGCGTTCTTGAGCGCGCTTCGGAACCCGTCCTTCGAGGCGGCGTCGAAGCCCTGGTTCATGGTGGTCATCGCCGCCAGGTCGCGCCGCAGCTTCTCAAGGTCGCGGTCGTCCTTCACCAGGCTCGCCACGCGGTCCAGGGCGTTCTGGGCCTCCTTGATGCGTCCCGTTTGGCTGAAGGCCTGGACCATGGTCTTGAGGGCGACGATATTCCCGGGATCGTCCTGGAGGGCCATCTTCGACTCCGCCGCCGCCGCGTTGGCGTGGCCGAGCGTCAAGAGCGCCTCCGAGAGGATCGCCCGCACCTTGCCGTTGGTGGGATCGTCGTTCAAGTAGTTCAGGCAGGCTTCGACGCGCTTCGCCGGGTCCTTCGTCGCCTTGACCTGGACCTCGAACTGGCCCTTCATGGCGATCAGCTTGAACTTGCTGGTGGCGCCGCCTTCCTGGAATTTCCGGATGAGGGTGATCTTCAGGCCCTCGTGGGCCTTCTCATGGTCGGGCTTGAAGGTGATGATCTGCCGGAAGAGGTCCCGGGCGTAATCGTACTGGTGCTTCCGGAAGGACTCGTCCGCGCGCTTAAAGAGAGACTCGATTTCGGCGTCTGTTGGCATTTGA
>DATGFI010000775.1:0-4934 GCA_035309205.1 Planctomycetota bacterium
GCTGGTGCGCGACAAGTACCGCGTGGACGAACTCTACGAGGCGACCGTTATCACCCCGCTGCTGGATCTGAACGAGGGCACCTGCCGTTTCGACAACGAGGTGGTCGACGGCGCTGTGAACGGGGCGGCCTGGGTGGGGAGGACCGTCGCTAAGGCGACCGGCATCGTGGACAACGAGGTTGTCGATGCGGCGGTGAACGGGGCGGCGGTGGCGACCCAAATGGTGGCCCGCAGGGTACGGCGGGCCCAGACCGGGAACATCAAGGAGTATCTGACGTTCGCCCTGGTGGGCGGACTCTTCGTGATTGCGCTGTTCTGTCTATACCTGACGCGCGAGAATCTCGCCGCGAAATTCAACGAGCTGTTTAGGAACTAATCGATGGATCAACACCTGCTGTCCCTGACGATCTGGATTCCCATCCTGGGAGCCCTCCTCGTCACGGTCGCGCCCAAGAGCGCTGCCAAGGGGATCTCGCTCCTGGCATCGGCGGCCGCCATGATCGCGTCGGTCGTGGTTACCTTGCGCTTCACGCCGACGGCGCCCGCAAACTCCCTGGTTCCCGGCTTCCAGATGGTCGAGAAGCAGTTGTGGATCCAGTTCGGGAACGGAACCGGCCCGGTGAAGACCGGGATCGAGTACTTCCTCGGTGTCGACGGCATTTCGGTGACCATGGTGCTTCTGACGGGCATCCTGTCCTTTGTGTGCATCCTGGCGTCCTGGGGCTTCGAACACTGGCACACGAACAAGGGGATCAAGGGCTACTTCGCGCTCTTCCTGCTCCTCGAGGCCGGCATGATGGGCGTGTTCGAGTCGCTCGACTTCTTTCTGTTCTACGTCTTCTGGGAAATGATGCTCCTGCCGATGTACTTCCTGATCGGCATCTGGGGCGGCCCGAGGCGGGAATACGCCGCGATCAAGTTCTTCCTCTATACGCTGGCCGGGTCCGTGTTCATGCTGGTCGTCATGCTCGCGATGTACTTCACTTATGACGCCGATCCGACAACGCCCGGCCACCAGGGTACGTTCAACCTCGTGACACTCGCGGAGCACGGCCCCAAAGTCTTCCAGGGCTTCTGGTGGAAGATGGCCTTCCTGGGCCTCTATGTGGGCTTCGCGATCAAGGTCCCCGTTTTCCCGTTCCATACCTGGCTGCCCGACGCCCACGTGGAAGCGCCGACGCCGATCTCCGTCATCCTGGCCGGTGTTCTGCTCAAAATGGGCACCTACGGCCTGATGCGTATCAGTTACCCGCTCTTGCCGGAGGCGGCGCTCTGGTTCGCGCCCTTCATGATGGCCTTCGGCACGTGGAATATCATTTACGGATCGCTCTGTGCCATGGCGCAGATCCGCGGCGTGCCGCGCGTCAATCCCCAGACCGGGGAGAAGATTGTCGAGCGCGACCTGAAGAAGATGATCGCGTACTCGTCGGTCGCGCACATGGGCTTCTGCCTCTTGGGCCTGGCGGCCTGCAATCCCGCCGGCCTTTCGGGATGCCTCTTCCAGATGTGGAACCACGGCATCATCACGAGCATGCTCTTCCTCCTGGTCGGGGTGATCTACGACCGGGCGCATCACCGAAACATCGACGGCTTCGGCGGCCTGTGGACCCAGATGCCCCAGTACGGTGCGCTCACCGCGCTCGCCTTCATGGCGTCGCTCGGCTTGCCTGGCCTCTCGGGATTCGTCAGTGAATTCCTGTCCTTCGCGGGGGGCTTCCAGGCGGGCAACGCCTATCCCTTCGAGGTGCTCCCCGGCCACTTCGTCACGAGCGACCTGTGGTTCAAGGTGCTGACCGGAATCTCGGTCGGCGGCGTGGTCCTCGGAGCAGGCTACTTCCTGTGGAGCTACCAGAAGGTCTTCCAGGGCCCGCTCAATCCAAAGTATTCGAACCTGAGCGACATCAACCCGCTGGAGATGATCACCATCTGGCCGCTTGCGATCATCGCGGTGATCCTGGGCGTCTATCCCTCTCTCTACCTGAACCTGATCCAGCCCACGATCAACAGCCTCTCCGAGCACATGCAGATGCCGTGGGTGACGGGACTGCTCAAGTGACCATCGACAATACCTGGGTCCTGGACGGTCTCAAGCACGTCGGGCCGGAGCTCGCCATAGTCGGCGCGCTTCTGGCCGTGATTCTCGTCGACCTTTCACCCCTCCGGCGCGCCTCGGCCTACGTCGCGATCGCCGGGATCCTCGCCGCCTCCTGGCTGGTTTGCCGCCATCTTGCGGACCCGGCCCATGCCGTCTTCCGCAGCGCGTACTCGGTGGACACCTACGCGAACTACTTCAAGCTGCTCTTCTTGGGCGCGGGGCTCGTCGTTGCGGTATTCTCGATCCCGGCGATCAAGGACTGGAAGTCGGGGAAGGGCGAATTCTTTGCGCTCTTCCTGTCGTGCACCCTCGGCATGATGCTGATGGCGGGCGCGAACGACCTGCTGATGATGTATCTCTCCCTCGAGTTCGTGTCGATCACGAGCTACATCCTGGCCGGATTCCTCCGGAAGAACCGAAAGAGCGCCGAGGCCTCGCTCAAGTACATCATCTACGGCGCGGCCGCCAGCGGCTTCATGATCTACGGCATGACGTTCCTCTACGGCCTGACGGGAACGCTGCACGTTCACGAGATCGGCATCCAGCTGCTTCAGGTGTCGCCGAAGCCGACGCTGACCCTGATCACGAGCGTGCTGATCATGGCGGGCTTCGGCTATAAGATCGCGGCGGTGCCGTTCCACATGTGGTGCCCCGACGTCTACGAGGGCGCCCCGACTCCGGTCACGGCCTTCTTCAGCGTCGGCCCCAAGGCGGCAGGATTTGCGATGCTCGCCCGCTTTCTACATGAGGTGTACCGGTCGGAGCCCGGCGGGACGGCCTTCGAGTGGAAGCTCGTGATCGCCCTCCTGGCAGTCCTCACAATGGCGGTCGGCAATTTCGGTGCCCTCCAGCAGCAGAACCTGAAGCGGCTCCTCGCGTACTCTTCGATTGCCCACGCGGGTTACCTGCTCGTGGCTCTCGTTGCATTCACGCGGGAATCGCTCTCGGCCTTGCTCTTCTACCTCGTCGTCTACGTGATCATGAACCTGGGCGCGTTTCTCGGCGTCCTGGTCCTGGAGCAGAAGTACGGGATCGAGACCGTCGACGGCTGTCGCGGCGTCGGCTGGCGCTCGCCGCAGCTGGGCGCGGTGCTGACGATCTTCCTGTTCGCCCTGACGGGGCTGCCGCCGACCGCCGGCTTCGCGGGAAAGTTCCTCGTGTTCTCGAGGGTGATCGAATACGGAGTTGATCCGACCCACGGCCTGGGGATCGCGCTGGTCGTGATCGCACTGCTCTTCTCGGTGGTTTCGCTGTTCTACTACATGAGGATCGTGGCGGCGATGTATCTCGCCAAGCCCCTTGACGAGGGTGCAGACGAGGTATCCCCGGGCCTGGTCTACGGCACGCTTCTGTGGCTCCTCGCCTTGGGGACGGTGTTTTTCGGCGTTTGGTGGGGCCCGCTCCAGGATCTCACCGCGAAGGCGACATTCTAGCGGGCGGCGCGCCGGCCATTCCCCCGACGCTTCGTTCACGCGGCATTCCGTCGCGACCTTCCCTCCCGGGTTCCCCCTCGCGGAAGACGGCGCCGACCTAGCCAGGACTTAGCGCTTGCGGTAATATGAACATGTTCATATAATAAGGGCATGGGCGACATTGCCGTCGTCGGCGGGACCGGGTTTCTCGGGCGGCATGTCTGCTCCGCCCTCCGGGAGGCCGGATGGTCCCTACGCGTGCTGTCCCGCCGGAACGGCTGCGATGGCCGGTCGATCAACTCCGAGCAGCTCCGAGGCTGCGAGGCGGTCGTGAATCTCGCCGGCATCAAGCGGGAGACGGGAGATCAGACGTTTCAGGCCGTGCATGTCGACCTGGTCGGGCGTCTGATCGACGCGATGAAGATCGCCGGGATCCGCCGACTGGTCCACATCAGCGTCGTCGTCGCTCGCGCCGACCCGAATCTTCCGTACCACGACACGAAGTGGAAGGGGGAGGAGCTAGTCCGGAACAGCGACCGGGACTGGACCATCCTCCGGCCAGGCGTCATTTACGGGGTTGGCGATGACTTGCTCGCACATCTGTCGCTCATGCTCAAGGTTGCTCCGATATTTCCGATCGTGAACGACGGCCGCTCCCCCATGATGCCCGTCCAGGCCGCCGACGTGGCCAAGGCCGTGGCATGCGCGCTCGCGCGTCCTCAGACGGCGCGCAAGACGATCGAGATCGTGGGTCCCGAGCGGCTGGCCCTACGCGACGTCGTGCGCCGGGTCGCCGAGTCCATGGGCCTTCCGGTCTGGATCTTGCCCACCCCGGCGGCCCTTTTCAAGATTCCGGTCGGAATCATGGAAGCCATGATGGCCCGGCCCCTGTCGACGCGGGCCCAGCTGTCCATGCTGGTCGAGGGACTCGTAGGAGATCCCACGCCAGCCAGGACCGAGCTTGGTCTCGAACCAGGCCCCTTCGTGCCCGAACGGCTCCGACCGCTCCTGGCCGCCGGCGGTCATATGCCCAAGAGCGAGATCCCTCCGGCGGTGGGCGTGGGTCTGGTGCTCGTCGCTTCGGCGCTGTTGACCTTCGCCCTTCGCGGCCCGCTCGATCCTTGGAAAGGCATGACCGTCGCGATGGGCCTGCTGATGGCGGCATCGCTCACACTCAAGGCGGTGCGGTCGCGGCTGGCGCCGACGCCCGGGCGGCTGGGCTGGGGATTGGCGGCCGGCGCCCTGCTTTACGGGCTGACGAGAATCGGAGTTCTCGTCCTTCAGGCCGTCTGGCCGGCGTGGGTGGAGCATGCGCGCCAGGTGAGCTCCTGGAAGAGCGGGTACTCGCCGTCGTTTCTGGGGGCCACTTTGGTCATGATCGTGGCGGCGGAGGAACTCTTCTGGCGGGGCGTGGTCACCCGAGTTTG
>DATGFI010000776.1:0-18740 GCA_035309205.1 Planctomycetota bacterium
GCGGACTCCACGTTAGCACCGTGGTGGCTTACCGATTAGCCTACCTCTCCCTGGCGGAGGCGGGAGGACTTGCACCTCCCCACCGATGTCGGCGCCTCGCTTCCAACGAGGGGGGCCTCCTGCTGCCCAACGCCTCCGTGAAATTTCTGGCAGCCCGAGCGAAACTCGCATTCGCCTCTGCAGCTTGAAAAACGGACCCCCTGCCTTTGGGCGACGGGGCCGGGAGTTGGCACATCGTATGGGAGTCGAACCCACGTTGCCGAATTGAGAATCCGGTGTCCTTGGCCGTTAGACGAACGAGGCACAGGGTCTTGGTGCCCGGGAGAGGAGTCGAACCTCCACGCCTATCGGGAGCCGGTTTTGCATCCGCCGTATCTGCCAATTCCAGCCACCCCGGCAAATGCTGGTGCCTTCGCTCGGACTCGAACCGAGATCCCCGCTGTAAGAGAGCGGTCGTCTGCCATTGACCTACGAAGGCGAATGTTTCTGCAGGTCGAAGTGGTGCCGCCGGAGGGAGTCGAACCCTCGTCCCCTGCTTAAAAGGCAGGTCGTCTGGCCGTTGACCTACAGCGGCGCAACTGCGGACTGCGTTCGCCGTCGCGTTTCATGCGCAACCTTGGAAGGCGGTCCTTGGACCGTGGACCAACAGTGACGCATGCCTGAGTTGTGTCTTCAGCTGCTCCGCGCTTCACCGCCATGGGCGATAGTTCGGTGCAATCCGGCGCGCTTAACCCGTTTGTGATGAAGCAGGACCCTTGTGGTGGCTTCCCCCGGAGTCGAACCGAGATAGACACGGCTTATGAAACCGTCGCACTTCCAGTTGTGCTAGGAAGCCCATTCCAGCGAGAAGGCTCTTTGCTCGCGACTGAAGCCGCTGCTTCACCATCCGATGCAATTGGAGCCGCCCGCCGGGCTTGCACCGACATCGCTCGCTTACAGGGCGAGAGTCCTGCGATTGGACGAGGGCGGCCTGGAGCCGATGGCGGGAGTCGAACCCGCGCTCCGGTCTTACCAAAACCGTGGACTGCCGTTATCCGACACCGGCGTGGTGCCCACGAGAGGAGTCGCACCTCCGTTTCTTCCATGTCACGGAAGCGGTCTGCTGTTGACCTACGCGGGCGAAGACTGGTCGGGCTCCGGCGACTTGCACGCCGCTCCTCCAGCACCCCAAGCTGGCGGGACGCTGTCTTCCCTTGAGCCCGTGGAGGGAGCGGCGGGAGTTGCACCCGCTCTGGCTGGGCCACGGCCAGCCGTGCAAAGCTGTTACACTTCGCCCCCGAGATTTTGGTGCACCCCGTTGGATTCGCACCAACATTCCGCGCTTATCGAGCACGTGTCCTGCTCTTGGACGAGGGGTGCCTGGAGCGGCCAGCGGGTTCCGCCCCCGCGATCTCCTCGTTGGCAACGAGGCGTCTTACTGGCTCGACCATGGCCGCGAAAGCTTCTGGTTGCCAGGGCAGGAGTCGAACCTGCAGCGCGCTGTTCCAAGGACAGCTCTCCGTACCGGTACGGAGTGCCTGGCAGGATCAAGCTTGGTGCCGGCGAGTGGAATCGAACCACCAGGGTCTTGCGACTACGGATTTACAATCCGCTGAGCCCACCGCCTGCTCAACGCCGGCATGGTGGAGACCGACCGGAATCGCACCGGCATCCCCCGCTTGCAAGGCGAGTGCTCTCCTATTGAGCTACGGCCCCGAATTTTGGTGGACCCAGGCGGATCTGCCCCGCCATCTCCCGATTGCGAACCGGGTGCTCTACTGCTTGAGCGATGGGCCCGTGAAACCTTCTGGTGGACTCACGGGGAGTCGAACCCCGATCTTCAGAATGCCATCCTGATGTCCTTCCTTTGGACGATGAGCCCGTGGTGCCGCCCCCCGGTACTGCCCCGGATCCTTCTGGGCTTCAGCCAGACGTGCGACTCCTACACCAGAGCGGCGAGAAAGCATTGGTTGCCAGGGCTGGAGTCGAACCAGCGTCGACCCGTTTCAGGGACGGGGCTCCTCTACCGACACGGAGTACCTGGCAGTGGCGGTACCGACGAGTGCTGACCTCGTACCTCTCCCGTGACAGGGGAGTGTGCAGATCCGCTACACCACGGTACCGGGAATTCTGGCAGGCCAGCCCGGATCCGCCCCGGGAACGACCGATTTGGAAACGGTCATGATGCTGTTTCACCACTGGCCTTTGGACCGGGCGGCGGGATTTGCACCCGCGATCTCCTCGTTGGGAACGAAGCGCGTTGCTGGCTACGCCACGCCCGGAAGGAAGCGAATATTTCTGGAGCGCCCAACGGGACTCGCACCCGTATCGCGAGAGTGGAAGACTCGCGCTCTTCTTTTGAGCTATGGGCGCCGGACGATGGAGAAAGGGTGGACCCCACGATGTTCCCCACCCATGGGGTCCACCCCGGTTTCTTTCTGTTCCGGCCCGATTTTCAAAGGGGAACGCGGACAAGACGTTCCCCGCTACTCGTCCGGGGCCCGGGTACCCCCGATGGCGTCCGGACAAGGGCAAACAAAAAACCCCGCGCTCGTTTCCGAGGGCGGGGTTTGGATCCCTTTCAGGGTTCAGTCTAGGTCGTCACGGTTGGTCACCCCGCACCTCGAGCCACGCATTGCGAGCCTGGCGATGGAGAAGCGCGCCCATATCTTCCAGGCCGCCCCAATACCGTCTTGGAAACCTGGAGATGGACCGCGTCTCCTGCCCGGCCGCTAGGCCGGGTCGCGCGATTCTCACCGCGGTGCGGGGCATGCTCGTCACGGAAATCAGTCTCCTTCGATGCTCTGTCGCTCTAACCCGACATCCCGGGCAAGGTTCGCGGAAATGCGCCTCGAAATGGGAATTCGATCGAAAAGTTCACCCGATCGCGACCCGATGGGCGCCCTCGCCGGTCCGGTCGACCTCGAAGATCACGTCCAGGAACTTTCGGATTACCTCCATGTTGGTCGTCGTATGCGCCGAGAGCGCCCCCGTCAGGAACGAGCCCCCGCGGGCGAGCGCCAGGGGGATGAGGAGCTGATCGGCCAGGTACTCCCCGACGGGCACGTTTGCGGCAAGGTATCCCCGCACCTGGTCGGCCACCCGCTCGGCCACGGCCTCCGCGCTCATTCGTTTCTCCCCGAATCCCGTGAACAGTTCCAAGACATGCTCCGACTCGACCTCGACCATCACCGCATTCCCGGGGCCGGCCGACTCGCGATCCTCGACGAGGCGCAGCCCGGCGCCGTCCAGGTTGAGTCGTCGCCCGAGCACCGCAAGTTCGCGTCTGCCGATCTCCGGCGGGAGGGCCGCCACGATCGCGGTCGCCCGGGCGGCCCGGACCCCTCCCCGCTCCGTCAGATCCAGGCGAGCCATCTTCCCCGACGGCTCGATCGCAGCGGTAAACGTCCCTCCTCCCGCGGGAAAGAATCCCCGTCGGGAAAGAGCCGTCGTCACGCGAGCCCCCATCCGGGCCAGGAGCGGCAGGAACGCCTTCTCCACGAAATCAAAAGGAGGCGCCCACGGATTGTGCGTCCCGCCCTCGAGCGACAGCCGCGACGGCGCGGAGGCCACAAGCAGCGCCGGCAGCACCGTCTGGAGCACGAGCGTCGCGCTGCCGGCCGTCCCGACCGTGAATGCGAAGTCGCCGGCCCTCACGGCTCCGGGTTTGAAGGTGAGGATCTGCGAGCCGATGGCCGCGCCCGAAACCTCGGCCTCGCCGATCGTGGCGGCCGCCCTGACGGCCGTCAGGTGCTGACGCAGAAGGCCCGGGTTCTCGCGTCCCGCCCGGATCTTCTCGATGGTGAACGGCGTCCCCGTCACCAGCGAGAGCCCCAGCGCGGTGCGGAGAATCTGGCCTCCCCCCTCTCCGGCCGACCCATCGAGATGCAGCATGACGTCCTCAAGTCCCGAAGGACCTATCCCTTCACACAGACGATCTGCCGAAGCGTGTACAGAATCTCGACCAGGTCGCTCTGGGCCGCCATCACGTCCATGATGGGTTTGTAGGCCATCGGCGTCTCGTCGATCACGTCCTCGTCCTTCCGGCACTCGATCCCCGCGGTCGCCGCCTTGTGGTCCGCGACCGTGAACTTCCTCTTCGCCTCCGTCCGGGACATGGACCGTCCCGCCCCGTGGCTGCAGCTGCTGAAGCTCTCGGGGTTTCCCTTGCCGCGCACGATGAACGACCGGGCCCCCATGCTGCCTGGGATGATGCCCAGGTCGCCTTTTCCCGCACGGACCGCCCCCTTCCGGGTCACGAAGACCCGCTCGCCATAGTGGGTCTCCTGCTCCACGTAATTGTGATGGCAGTTGACCGCCTCGAGATCCGCCTGGAAGGGGGGGATGCCCGGCGTCTTCCGGACGGCGCCGATGACGTTGGCCATCATCAGGTCGCGGTTCATGCGGGCGAAGCCCTGAGCCCAGCCGACCGCACGGACGTAGTCCGTGAAATGCTCCGTGCCCTCCGGAAAATAGGCCAGGTCCCGGTCCGGCAGGTTGACCACCATGCGACGCATGTCGTCCTTCGCCAGCTCGATGAAGAAGCTGCCGATCCGGTTGCCCACACCGCGCGAGCCGCTATGGAGCATGAACCAGACCCCGTCCGCCTCGTCCAGGCAGATCTCGATGAAATGATTGCCCGTGCCGAGCGTCCCCAGATGGTTCACGTGGTTCCCGCGGTCAAGCTTGGGATGCCGGGCCACGATGGCCTGATAGTCTTCCTTCAGCTTCATCCAGGCTTCCCCGACCGATCCGGGAACGTCGTGCCAGGCGCCCCGATCTCCCGGGCCGCCGTTCGCCGTCCGGCCGTGCGGCACGGCCTTCTCGATGGCCGACCGGATCCCCGACAGCGAATCCGGCAGGTCCTTGGCCTTGAGGCTCGTCCGTACCGCCATCATGCCGCAGCCGATATCGACGCCCACCGCCGCGGGAATGATCGCCCCGTGCGTGGGAATCACGCTGCCCACCGTCGCGCCGATGCCCGTATGGACGTCGGGCATGACCGCCACCCACTTGAAGACGAAGGGAAGCTTCGCCACGTTCCGCAGCTGGGCCTCCGCCTTGTCTTCGAACTTCACACCCTTGGTCCAGGCCTTGATCGGAACGCCGCCTTCGACGTGGACCACGTTGTGGCTCGCTTCGTTCATCGCACACCTCTCTTTTTCCGCCAGGGGACCGGGAACGACAACAAGTGGCAAGACCGTGTTTGAGCTACGGCCTTCCGGCCGCTCGGATTCGAACCCGAGACCTCCCCGGCTTTCGCCGAGGCGCTCTTCCATGTAGTCCTGCCGGCATTCGTTCCCGGCAATCTTTCAAGACAACGCCGAACGACGGCGGACAAGGTCTTGTCGAGACGCAACATGTGGTAGATGTAGTCCCGACGGCATTCCGCCGCGTTCAGCGCCGTTACAGTTCAATCTCCTCGATCTTGCTCACCCAGTGACCGTTGTTCAGACGACCCTCCGAAAAGTCCGAGATCACGTCGAAGACCGCATCCGAGAAGCCGCCGACATTCAGGATATCCGCTCGATCGCCGGCCTGCGTGGTCCTGTTCGGCTGGAGATCCAGGCAGACCAGCCGCGCATCCCGGTTCCGATCCTTGAACCTGTTCCACTCCCGGAGCAGGGCCGTGCCGCGGCCGCCGGCATCCACCCACGATTCGTTGTCCGACACCAGGAGGACCAGAGAACCCGTCGCGCCCGTCCTGTTCAGCATCGCCAAAGGCGCGCTGCAGTTCGTGCCGCCGCCACCGATCTTCGCCAGCTTCGCCGCATTCGTCATCACGCTGTCGCGACCGTTGATCTTCAGAGTCACGACGTCCTGCTCGAACGGGATCACGTCCGCCGACGGATTCCGGCGCAGCATGGCCGCAGCCACCAGAGCTGCGACGTCGATGCAGCGCACCGCCGTGGTCGAGCCCTTCCGCTGACCCGCCACCGGCGACTTCATCGAGCCCGAGACGTCCGGGCAGACGTAGACCTTCCCCTGGACGGCGGGCACGTTCCGGATCGCGATATCCATCGCGTCCTGCAGAGCCTCGCAGACCTCCTTCGGAACAGCCGCGTCCACCATCGTGTAGGCCACCATCAGCTGGTACGGGAACGCCCGCGCCGCCTCGATCTTCTCGCGGTCCCGGATCCGGTCGGCGATCAGCTGCACCATCGGCTTCCGCTTGAAGACGCCCTGCCGCGCAAAGGTGTTCAGGTTCATCCGGGTCATCTGCCACGACGCCTTCCGCGCAATCTCCACCCACTCGTCCTGTCCCAGGTCGAAGGCCGTCAGCATCTGAAACGGGACCTCGGGCAGCTCCTTCGTCTCGCCCTTTTTGTAGGCCTCGAAACGGGCCACGGCCGGAGGCAGCGCCGCGGGGTCGTGGTCCCGGCCGATCAGGTACGCGTAGAGCGCGGCCCGCGACGCCGTCTTGGGTGCCGGATGGACCATCTTCACCAGGTCAGCGAGCGACGGGGCGTTGCCCACCGAGTCGTGGAAGAGCTGCTCGTCGGACCGGGACTCCATCCAGTTCTGGACGAGGCGCTTCGGACGCGACCCCAGGGACTTCCGGCCCACGGCGCCCGAGCGCAGGATCTGGACGAAGTTGCGGACCATCCGGCCGTTGTTCATGACCCGGGGGAAGACTCGCTCCGAGAGCCTGCCATCCAGGACCGACAGAGCCGCCGTCAGCAAGGCCGGAAGGTCCTTCATGAAGCCGCGCTCTCGGGCGTAGACCGCCGTCTTGGCGACGAACTCGGGGTCCGTCGTGGACGCGAGCTTGAGGACTTCGTCGAGCTGCTCCTCCGCGGTGGCGTAGAACGTCGCGTTCATGCAGCCCGTCGCCGCGTACTGGGCCAGCGCATGCTTGGGCGTGAACGCATAGGCCGGCGCCGCCTCGGAGTTGGCCGCATCGGTCTTGGGGACCAGGGCGCCCATCAGGCTCCGGAACAGGTTCTTGTTCGCCATCGAGGGCCTCCGTTTCTCGTACCGGAGCTAAGCACGCGGCGTGCCAGCCTGGCGCCCTGGGGGAGTACACTGAACTTCTTGCAAGGACTATCCTATAGGATATATTCTTATCCAATAGACTATGAACGACAAGCCTCTGGTCGTGCTTGGCCTGCTGGGAACCACGCTGGATGCCGGGGTGGGCCCCAATCGGTGGCATCGCTGGCGCCCGACCGTTTCTCTCTGCCAACATGACTCGCTCCTGGTGTCCCGGATCGAGCTGCTTCACGACCCTCGGTTCCTCGATTTGGCCCAGAGCATCAGGAAGGACCTCCATTCCGTCTCCCCGGACACCGAGATCCGGCTGCGCGCGCTTGCGATCCGGGACCCGTGGGACTTCGAGGAGGTTTACGGAGCCCTCCACGATTTCGCTCGAAGCTACCCCTTCGACCCGGACCGGGAGGATTACCTCGTCCACATCACCACCGGCACCCACGTGGCGCAGATCTGTCTCTTCCTCCTGACGGAAACCCGGCACTTCCCCGCGCGGCTGATCCAGACCTCGCCTCAGAAAGCCCCGAAGCGGGACGAGGCGGGAACCTACGCGGTCATCGACCTGGATCTTTCCAAGTACGACCGGCTGGCCGCCCGGTTCCGGACCGAGCAGCGCGAAGGGCTGGCCTTCCTGAAAGGCGGGATCGACACCCGGAACGGGCCGTTCAACCGCCTGGTCGAGCGCATCGAGCAGGTCGCCGGGACGTCGCGGGATCCGATCCTCCTGACCGGCCCCACCGGCGCCGGCAAGTCGATGCTTGCCAGGCGAATCTACGAGCTCAAGAAGGCCAGGCGCCAGCTCTCCGGCGAGTACGTGGAGGTCAACAGCGCCGTCCTCCGGGGCGATTCCGCCATGTCGGCGCTTTTCGGCCACGTGAAGGGAGCGTTTACGGGCGCCGTCGGCCCGCGGCCCGGCCTGCTCCGCAAGGCCGACGGGGGCCTGCTGTTCCTGGACGAGATCGGAGAGCTGGGACTGGATGAACAGGCGATGCTGCTCCGGGCGCTCGAGGAGAAGTGCTTCCTGCCCGTCGGCTCCGATCAGGAAGTGCGGAGCGAGTTCCAGCTGATCGTCGGGACGAACCGGGACCTGTCGTCGCGCGTCCAGGCGGGCGAATTCCGCGACGACCTTCTGGCGCGGATCAACCTCTGGACCTTCCGGCTGCCGCCGCTGCGCGACCGGAAGGAGGACATCGAGCCCAACTTCGACTACGAGCTGGACCGTTTCGCGCAGCGGACGGGCGTCCGGGTCACCTGCAACCGCGAAGCCCGGGAGAGATTCCTCCAGTTCTCCACCTCCTCCGAGGCGCGGTGGACCGGGAATTTCCGAGACCTGGCCGGCGCCGTGGCCCGGATGGCGACGCTGGCCCCGGGAGGGCGGATCACGCGCGGCGTCGTCGACGAGGAGATCGAGCGATTGGCGGGAGTATGGCGGAGTCCCGCGGGCGAGAGCTCCGAATCCGGGTTCGTCGATGCCCTGCTGGGGCCCGAGCGGGCGTCGCGGCTCGATCACTTCGACCGAGTCCAGCTCGAAGAGGTTCTCGCCGTCTGCGCCCGCACGCGGTCGCTCTCGGAGGCCGGACGCCTGCTTTTTGCGTCCTCGCGGGCCCAGAAGGCGAAGGCCAACGACTCGGACCGCCTCCGGAAGTACCTGGCGCGCTTCGACCTCTCGTTCGACGAGATTCGGCGGCAGGGGCCGGTCTAGGCCCGACGCGCGGAAAACGCGAGGCCCGGGCCCCTGAAAGAATTGCTGAAGATCCCGGGGCCTTGAGGTATGCTCGGGGATCGGAATCGAGGGAATCCAACGATGAACGGGAATGCACGGCGGTCCTTTCTATTCGTCGGCGGCCTGCTGTTCGTGAGCTTCGGCGGAGCCGGAGCCGTGCAGGACAAGCCCGATCCCACCGGCAACGGCGATATCGTCATCGGGCCCGACTATGAGACCGATCCGGACCTGAAGGACAAGGGCAACCCGAAAGGGCAGGCCTTCGAGTTCTCCATGGCCCTGGCGGACAGCAAAATCTTCCCCGGGAACGACGCCACGCTCGATCCCAAGAAGCCCGTTCGGAAGCAGCGGAAGATCTTCGTGTACGTTCCGGCCGCCTACAAGGACGGGACAAAGGCTCCCATCCTCGTGACCTTCGACGGGCCCAGCCAGATGAACCTGGTCCGGAACGCGCTCGACAACCTGACGATTTCCAAGGATCCGAATCGAAGCCTGCCGGCCTTCATCGTGATCGCCGTCGAGAACGGCGGCAACGACGGCAAGGGCAGCGAGCGCGGACTGGAATACGACACGATGTCCGACCGCCACGCCCGGTTCATCAACGACGAGGTGCTGCCGGCGGTCCTCTCGGACGAAAAGCTCAAGGCCGCCTATCCGAAGATCGCCTTCACGGCCGACCCCTGGGGAAAGGCCGTGATGGGCTGCAGTTCGGGAGGCGCGGCCGCCCTGACGGCCGGCTGGTTCCGCCCGGACCTCTTCCGCCGGCTGATCACCTACTCCGGAACGTTCGTGGCGCAGCAGGCGGACAATGCTCCGGAAAAGGCGAAATTCCCGCTCGGGGCGTGGGAGTACCATTCCGGGATGAAGCTCATTGAAAGCAGCGAGAAGAAGCCGCTCCGCATCTTCACCCATGTCTCGGAAAACGACATTCGCTTCAACGATGCGGAGGACACGTATCACAACTGGGTGATGGCCAACCGGCGCACGGCCGCGGCGCTGAAGGCCAAGGGCTACGACTACCGCTTCGTGTTCAGCAAGGCCACGAAGCATTGCGACGGGAAGGTCTTCCAGCAGACCCTGGCGGACACCCTGGTGTGGATGTGGCGCGGCTACCACCCGGAATGAACTGAAGAGGGCACGTCCCGAGCATCGATGCGGACGCCGCGTGAGGCGGCGGACGTCGGACGATTCCGGGGCCTTCCGCCTTCCCTGGGCCCCTGGCGATCGATGCGGCGCTGCTCCCGTTCCAAGTTTCGGATTGACTCTTCCCGCCGAGCGGCCTACCTTCATTCTATGCGGCGCGGGTATCGGCTTTTGGTCGCCTCGCTCTGTGCCGCAACGGTCTGGGCTCAGGAGCCTGCCCGCCCAGTCAAGCTCGGTTCCCAATCAGACTCCCTCGATCGACTGATCGAGCTCCGATTGGGGAAGGCGGGCTCTGTTCCATCCCCAGTGGCGGACGATTCCGAGTTCCTCCGGCGCGTCACCCTGGACCTGACCGGCCTGATTCCGACCTATGAGGAGACTCTGGATTTCCTGGGGTCGCACGAGCCGGAGAAGCGGCGCCGCCGGATCGACGAACTCCTGGAGCGTGAGACGTACGGAAAGCACTTTGCGACGATCTGGCACGAACTGATCGCTCCCCCCGATACCAGCCGCGCGAAGGGAGGAAGCGACCCGTTCGCCCCTTGGCTCGCGCGGCAATTCACTCTAAACCGGCCGTGGAACGAGGTGGTGTACGAACTCCTCACCGCGGAGGGCAAGATCCGAGAAAACCCCCAGTCCGGATTTATTCTCGCCAACAGCCTCAATTTCGATCCACAGCCGGAACTCCTCGCCGACTCCACGGCGCGTCTCTTCTGGGGCTTGCAGCTCCGATGCGCGGAATGCCATGACCATCCCTTCGCGCCGTGGACGCAGACGGATTTCTGGGGGATCGCGGCCTTCTTCAGCCGCCTCCGGAAAGGCTCCACCGATGGGAAGAATCCGAACGGCTATACCTTCACCGAGGCAGCGCCCGACGATCCCATCAGCCAGAAATTCTGGAAATCGCCCGCCCCGCAGGATGTCCCCGGGCCTGCGATCGTCGTTTCAGGGATGGCCCGCAAGGCTGCCGGCACGGTTGTCCGGGGCCGATTCCTCGGCCAGGACGGTCCAGCCTGGAGCGACGAAGGACCCTTCCGGGAGCGTTTCGCCCGATGGGCCACGAGCCCGGAGCACCCTTTTTTCGTCCGGAATGCGGTCAATCGGATGTGGGCCCACTTTTTCGGTCGGGGCTTGGTCCATCCCCTGGACAGCCAGGCCCCGGGTGTCCTGGGATCGCACCCGGAGATCCTCGACTTCATGTCGAAGGAGTTCAGGGATTCGGCCCAGGATCAGAAGCACCTGATCCGCATGATCTGCAACAGCCGGACCTATCAGCGGACGAGCAGGAGAGGTCCCAAGGAGGACAAGGATCCCTCCCTCCTGGGCCGGATGCCGGTCAAGCGCCTGCGACCCGAGGCGTTCTATGATTCCCTGAGCCTCGTCCTTTATCCGCCCCTGAGAAAGCCGGGAAAGGGAGGGTCGCCGGCGCTCGCCTTGCCAGGCCCGATCCCGGGGGTCGCGCGCGAGGAGTTTGTGGCCTTCTTCGCCCTCCAGGAGGCCCGGGACGCGGGAAGCGTCGTGAACCAGGGGATTCCCCAGTTCTTAAGGCTCATGAACGCTCCCCTGCTGAACCGGGAGACCCCGGGACTCTCGCGCTTTCAGACCCAGGGCGGGTCTCCCGCCCAAGTCGTCGAGTCGCTCTTTCTGGCCGCCTATTCGCGGCGGCCGACCGCGGAAGAGGCGCGCGAGATGGAAACGTATGTCGCCGAGACTGGACAGAAGGAAAAGGGATACGCCGGCCTGCTCTGGGCGATTCTAAACAGCTCGGAATTCGCACTCAACCACTAAGCGGAGGAACGCATGCGCTGTCCCAGGGAGAACGCCCCTTCCCGCCGGGAGGTCCTGAAACTCCTGGCCGCAGGCGTCTCCGGCACCTCGCTCTCCGGCTGGTTGGGCACCCTCGCCGCGCAGGCGAAGGCCGCGCAGGGGAAGAAATGCATTCTCCTGTGGATGGACGGCGGTCCCAGTCAGACGGAGACCTTTGACCCCAAGCCCGACGCGGACGCCGAAATCCGGGGAGGCCTGGAAGCGATCAAGACCTCCGTTCCGGGAATCCTCATAGGCGAAAAGTTCCCCCGGCTGGCCCGCCTGATGCATCATGCCGCCGTCCTCCGGGGGATGAAGACGCTCGAGGCGGACCATGGACGCGCCCGAATCAGCATGCACACGGGCTTCCGCCCGGGAGCCGGCGGAGTGGATTATCCCGGGCTCGGGTCGATCGTCGCGGCCGAAATCGGCCGGCCGGACTCAGCCCTTCCCAATTTTGTGGTGACCGGATCGCCCCTCAACAAGTACGACGTGGTCCGCGATCCGGGATATCGGGGCCCCAGCTATCAGCCGCTCGTCCTGAGGGTTCCGGGAAAGGGCCTGGAAAAGGCTCTGCCGCCCGTGCCTCCGGAGGAATTCGACGGACGGGTCAAGCTCCTCGAAAGCCTGGACGCGCGATTCCGCACATCGACCGACGCCCCTGCCGCCCGCGCGCACGAGGCCGGGCTGGCCGGAGCGCTCAAGCTCCTGCGCTCGGATCGATCCAAGGCCTTCGACCTGACGCTCGAGCCTCCAGCCTCGGCGGCCCCCTACGGGGAGAGCGATTTCGGACGGGGATGCCTCCTGGCCCGACGCCTGGCCGAGGCGGGAGTGGCCTTCGTAGAGGTTTATCTCTCCAACTGGGACTCCCATGAGAAGAACGTGGCGGAAGGCACCCGAGACCTCATGACTCAGGTCGACCAGGGCGCGTCTGCCCTGATCGGGGACCTTGCGGACCGGGGCATGCTCCAGGACACGCTGATCATCTGGATGGGGGAGTTCGGGCGCACGCCCAGAACGAACCGCGTCGGCGGGCGCGACCATTATGCCCAGGGATGGACGACCGTCCTCTTCGGCGGCGGGGTCCGGGGCGGTCAGGTCATCGGTTCCACCGACCGACAGGGGGTCGAAGTCACGGACCGGGCGATTTCGGCCGCGGATTTCATGGGAACGGTCTGTCGCCTCCTGGGGATCGACTACGCCAAGGAGATCGACACTCCGGGAGGACGTCCCGTTCGGATCGTCGAGAAGGGAGAACGCCTGATTCAGGAGCTTTTCTAGCCCGGGCTTGGAGTGCGCAGGGATCCGGCATACATCGCAGGGCTTTCCCGGAATCCCGCTCCCGGTTGGACATTCGACCAGGGGTCGAATACAATTGAACTCCAGTGAAGCTGATACCCCTATCCCTCCTTCTGGCGCTCACCTTCGGCCAGGCTCCGAGCGCTCCGGAGGTGGTCCTCGTCCCCGTTTTCGGCGAGATTGACGTCAAGAACCTGGCGCTCGTCCTTCGGGCCACCAAGGAGATCAGAGCCCGTCCTCCGGCCCTGGTCGTGTTCGAGATCGACACCCCCGGGGGGCGGATCGACTACATGCTCACCATGGGTGAAGAGATCATGAATCTCGCGCCCATTCCGACCGTCGCGTACGTCCGTCCGATGGGCCACGGAGGGATCACGGGGGGGGCCTGGTCCGCGGGGGCCTATCTGGCGCTGTGCTGCAAGAAGCTCTACATGTTTCCCGGAACGGTCATCGGTGCCGCGACACCCGTCGCCGAGACGTCCGAGGGCGCGAAGCCCCTCGAGGAGAAGTACGTCTCCGCGTTCCGCGAGAAGTTTCGTGCCCGCGCCGAACAGAACGGCTATCCGCCCAACCTTGCCGCCGCCATGGTCGACAAGGACCTCGAGGTCTTCGAAGTCGAGATCGACGGACGCAAGGAGTACCTGACCGCCGGAGAAATGGAGAAGCTGAAGTCCCAGGGGAAGGTCTTCGACTGGCCCAAGGTCCCCTTCGATTCCAAGGACAAGCTGCTCACCCTGACCGACCGTCAGGTCGTGGATACCGGCATGGGCAAGATCGCCGGGAGCCTGAGCGTCATCTACCAGGACGCCAAACTCTCCGCTCCCGCCGAATCCGTCATCAACCCCAGCTGGTCCGAGTACCTGGCGGGATTCGTGACGTCGGGAATCGTCTCCACGATCCTCCTGGTCGTCGGCATCCTGGGAATCTGGATCGAGCTGAAGACTCCGGGATTCGGCGTCGCGGGGGTTCTGGGCGTGCTCGCCTTCGCTCTGCTCCTCTTCGGCCATCACCTGGCGGGTCTGGCTCAGATTCCCCAGATGCTCCTTTTCGCCCTGGGGATCCTGCTGGTCCTGGTCGAGCTCGTCTGGTTTCCCGGCGTGGGCTGGTTCGCAATCTCGGGAGTGGTCTGCGCGCTGGCGGGATTGGTGCTTTCTCTCCAGGGCTTCGTCGTACCGGACGTCCGCGGCGCTCCGTGGCAGGCCGACCTTTTCCTGAGCTCGGTCGGCCGAATCATGGTGGCGTTTCTCGTTTCGGGAATCGGATTCTTCTCGCTCATCCGCTTCCTGCCGAAAGTGCCGATGTTCGGCCGGCTCGTCCTTCAGGCGGAGTTGTCGGGCTCCGCCCCCTCCCAGGCCGCCGGGGTTCCGTCGCTGGCGGGCCGCCGCGGGCACGCCCTGACGACCCTGCGACCCAGCGGCAAGGCCGACATCGACGGAGCCGTCTTCGACGTCGTCACCGACGGGGAGTTCGTCGCCGTCGGGGAGCCCGTCGAAGTGATCCGGACCGAGGGGATCCGCATCGTCGTCGGCAGGGCCAAGGGCTGACCGGGATCATGGACCTCTGGATCGTCCTGGTCCTGTACGCGACGGGCCTGACCCTGGTCCTGGCCGAAACCGTCATCCCCGGCGTGACGATGGGCGTCATCGGGGTCGTGCTCCTGTTCGTCTCCACCATCTTCGGCTTCAAACACCATTGGGTCATCGGCGCGGGACAGATCGGGGTGGCCCTGGTGGCGACGCCGCTATGCTTCTGGATCGCCGTGCGCCGGCTCAGCCTGAAGGCGACCATCCAGGGGAACTCCTTCGCCCAAAACTACGACGGGTTTCTCGGCAAAGAAGGCCTGGCCCAGACGACCCTGCGGCCCGCCGGGATCGCCCTCATTGAGGGGAAGAAGATGGACGTGGTGACCGCAGGGGAAAGCGTCGAGAAGGGGAGCCGGGTCAAGGTCACGAAGGTGGAAGGGAACAGGATCGTCGTCCGGTCGGTTTAGCCGGGTCAAACCCCGGCGTCTAAAAGGGATGGAGGAAGGATGATCGAGCTTCTGGCACAAGCCGGGTTCTTTTCGTCGTCGCTGGGGCTGATGAGTCTGGCGGTGATCGGGGTCATCGGCTTGATCGTCATCATCATCCTCTTCAAGTACGGACTCCTCTACATCCAGGCCACGCTCTCCGGAGCCCACGTCGGCCTGCTGGAGCTCGTGGGAATGTCGCTCCGGAAAGTCGCCCCGATGACCATCGTGAACGCCCGGGTCATGTCGGTCAAGGCCGGCATTCCGGTGGACACCAACAAGCTGGAGGCCCACTACCTGGCGAAAGGCAACGTGGTCCGGGTGGTGACCTCCCTCATCGCCTCCAACAAGGCGAAGATCGTCCTCACGTTCGAGCAGGCGGCCGCCATCGACCTGGCCGGCCGCGACGTGCTCGACGCCGTCCAGACGAGCGTCCGACCGAAGGTCATCGACTGCCCCGACCCCAAGAAGGGCCGCGAAACCCTCGACGCCGTGGCGAAGGACGGCATCCAGCTCAAGGTCAAGGCGCGCGTCACCGTGCGGACGAATCTCGAGCGGCTGGTCGGCGGCGCGACCGAGGAGACCATCATCGCCCGCGTCGGCGAAGGCATCGTCAGCTCGATCGGTTCGGCGGAGAGCTACAAGGTGGTCCTCGAAAACCCGGACCGGATCTCCAAAGGCGTGCTCGACAAGGGGCTCGATTCCCAGACGGCTTTCGAGATCGTCTCGATCGACATCGCCGACGTGGACGTGGGCGACAACGTCGGGGCGCGACTCCGGGTGGATCAGGCCGAGGCGGACAAGAAGATGGCCCAGGCGGAGGCGGAGAAGCGGCGCGCGCTCGCGGTGGCTCGGGAGCAGGAAATGGTGGCCCTCGACAAGGAGAACCGGGCGAAGGTCACGCTCGCGGAGGCGGAAATTCCGGCGGCGATGGCCGAAGCCTTCCGGCAGGGCAGGATGGGGATCATGGACTACTACGGCATGAGGAATGTCCAGGCGGATACCGACATGCGTCGATCCATCGCCGATCCCAGGGAGGGCTCGGAGCCCAAGTCCCACTGATGATCTATGGATAAATACAAACTGGCCATCTGGGTGATTGTCATCGCCAGCATGGTTCTGAAGCCTTTCCTCAAGCGGCGCAAGGAAAGAGCGGAAGCGCTCAAGCGAACTGCCGCGCCCCCCTCGGCGCCGGAGGCGGGCGCAAGCGCAAACGCCGCAGAGCCCGAAGACGGGGACGGGCCGAAGCTTCCTTATGAAGACCTCGTGGATGAGGTGTTCGGTCCCTACATCTCCCGCCGCCAGGAGAACGCTCGGCCGAAGCCTCCTGCCGAGCCCGGTGTCCCGCCGGTCCCGAGCCGCAGTCCGGCCCCCACTTTCACGGCGTCCGGGAAACCGCCCGAGCCGGCCCGGGCGGCCTTCGTCGCCGTTTCCCCTTCCCTTCAGGCCGTTTCGGGGAGGTCGAGGACCGTAGCGGCGTCCGCGCCGGCCGAGTCGGCTTCCCGGCTCAGCTTGGTCGATCAGCGACTCTTCGGATCTCGCCGGCTCGCTCCCGCGGCAAAGCTGGTCATCGCCGCCGAGATCCTGCGTCCTCCCCGCATCCTCCGGGAACGGGGGGGCTTCTGGAATAGATAGGGAGTCTTATGCCGCAGACGATCAACGGCGTCGGAACCCACTACTACGGGAAGGCCGACCTCCTGGAGCGGCCGGGATACTGCGAATTCTGCGGGAAGCCCGGGACGATCCAGTCCTACACCACCCGATACTGGTTCGTCATCCTCTTCATTCCCATCATCCCCCTGGGGAAGAAACGAATCATCGACCAGTGCGGACGCTGCCGGCGCCATCGGGCCGCGAAGCTCGCCGACTGGGAACAGGCCCGGACGAAGGCGATGGAAGAGGGCATGCGCAAGGTCGTCGAGCAACCGGGGGTTCTCGAGCCCCTCTCCCAGCTTCATGGGACGTGCCTCCTGTTTGGGGAGTGGGAGAAGGCAGACCAGCTGGCCGCGCGGATTGAGAATGAGTTCGCGCAGGACGCCAAAGCCCACCTTCATCTGGCCCAGGCCCACGCCTTTCGGGGTCGGGCCGCGCAGGCCGAAAAGTCGATCCAGCGCGCCCGAGAGCTCGATCCTACGGTGGCGAAGGAGGCCGAAGCACGGGGATCGAGCCCCGCGCCGAAACCCGGCGTCAACCGGCGGCAGCGGATCCTGCTGGGGGTCCTCGGAGCCATCATCCTCGGCGGCTTCCTCCTCTCCGATTGGTACTCGGAACACCACCGCACCCTCCATGTGGTGAACGGCTACGGAATGCCTCTGCAGGTGCGGATCGAGGGCCGTCCCGAACTGCACGTTGCTCCCTTCTCGGAGAGGTCGCAGGAGCTGCCCGAAGGAAGCTATACCGCCCATGTCACCGGACCGCTGACGGCGGATCTCCCGTTCGAGATCTCTTCCCACCTCTTCGTCCGCATTTTTGACTCCCGGACCTTCGTCCTGAACCCCGGAGGCTTGGCGCTTCTGGTGCGGGAGGAGACGGTCTATGCCCCCAAAGGTTCCGGCAACCCGAAGGACCTGACTCCCTTCACGATCCACTATGGAAAACCCTTCGAGATCATCAGCGACATCGACTACCCGTTCGTCCCCTTCCCGCATGAAATCACTCTGGACCACTCGGAATCGGTTCACAAACGACGGCTCGGTCTCATCAACATACCCGTACCCAATCTCATCCGCGGGCTCCTGGGATCGAATCGAGCCTCCGACGCCCTCTCTCTGGCCGAGTGGGCGATGGACGTTCACCCGTCCAGGGCGGACGTGGTCCCGGCCTATGTCGAAGCGGCGGCCAATCCCGCCCTTCGGGACCGCGTCTTGGGAGGGCTGAAGAGCCGCCTCGGCCGTCGGCCGGTCGAGATCGCCCTCCACCGGGCGTATCAGAATTTCTCCCTGGAAAATCCCCAGAATGCCCTGGGGGCCGAGTATGAAGGGTATCTGACGGCGGAGCCCGGAAATTCGGCCCTCATCTACCTTCGGGGACGGCTCGCCTCGGGAATCGCAGCTTCGCTTGTTTACTTCGAACGCGCGGTGCTCGCGGATCCCGCCAACAGCTTTGCCCAGGCCGCTCTGGCGCACTGTCGGTGTTCACAGGGGAAATGGAGCGAAGCCCTGCCCCCGGCGGTTCGGGCGTGCGAACTGGAGCCCGGGAATTCGGGGTTCCAATCCGTCCTGGACGACGTCAGGATCGCACTGGGCCAGTTCGATCCGCTCGAAAAGGAGCTTCGAGAGCGCTGCACGCGCTCCGCGTGGACCCCCTCTGGATCCTTGGTCACCCTGATCAACCTGCTCGCGTTCCGCAAGGACCGCGGAGGGGCGCTCAAACTGTGCGAAGATCTTCGCCAGCCCGGTCCCGGGATGGACCCCAAGACAAGGGACGCTCTGGCGACGGAGCTCCGGTGCCGGGCCTTCTATGCGGCCGGCGACCTGAGTTCGCTGGCGCTCGAGGTCGAGAAGGGGGAAAAGGAGCGGATGGCTTCCTATCGGTTCTCAGTTCTGATCGAACAGGGGCATCTCGACGAGGCGGACACTCTGGCCGAAGCGGAAAAACTGGGAGCCTTCGAAACCCTGGACCGCAGCATCGCATGGTTCCTCAAAGGGAACGCGACCAAAGCCGCAGAACTGCGAGCCAGGAGCGCCGAGCTTCTCCAGAAGAGCGGGAACCGGGAGATGCAGGCCGCTTTCCTCCTCCAGGCAGGGAAACCGCTCGAGATGCCGGCGGTCGTCGATCTGGACCTCCCTGCTC
>DATGFI010000777.1:0-6912 GCA_035309205.1 Planctomycetota bacterium
GAACGCGCAGAGAAGGTCGCACAGCCGAATAGCAGCGTATCGCACAGCTTCCCTCCGCCGGCCGTGGTTGGATAATGACATGACGCAGGAGGATGCTCCGTGAGGCCGGATTTCCGGCGGACGGCACTCCCATGTCAGCTCGAACGACTCATCCTTAGAACCACGCTGACGCTGCCTGCTTCGTTCACACTGGTCGTCCTCCCGGAGGCTCCTGCCTCGGATGCGTGAGCAGTCTGTAGTGAAACTCGGGCGCCGTCCGCAGCGAACGGGCATCCGTCGACCCCGGGACCACCCCATAACTGCATAATGGGACGTCCCGCTTCCTCGCGGTTCCCCCTTGCCTGCAGGTGGGCCATTTATATTCTGAACGGATTGCCGCGGCAGGGGAAAGACATTCCCGGCTTTGTCTACAACGTGAGGCCTCATTCAAGGAAACTCTGAACCAAAGTTGGCCAGAGACGTCTAATACAGGCATGATCTCATTCCGCCTCGTTCCGGTTCTCCTGATAGCCTTTCTGTACCCCTCACAGGATCCCGCCCCTCCGGTCGCGGAGTTACTTCAGAGGCTTCGGTCGGAAAACATCGCCGAGCGGGAGGCGGCAGTGAGGCGCCTCAAGGAGTTGGGAACCAGCGTTCGAGCCGAGGTTGAGAAAGCCGCGCTTGATCCAGAGCGCGAGGTCGCCTCGCGTGCCCTGCAAATTCTCAAGTTCCTGGATACGAGGGCGACGTTGACGGCTGCTTTGCTCAAGGAGTTTCCCGGTCTTGAATACCGGCTCGACGGATTCGAGGAGCATCCGTGGACTGAAGCCTTCCTTGAAGCGACGGAGCAGACGGGCATCCACCGGCGCCATCCTACCCTGGATCCCCGGGACATCGAACCCCTGGCGGTAAGGGCGCTCAAGGGCGCGAGGCCCGAGGAATGGGACCGGCTGATCCCGAGGCTCACGGCTTGGCGGCTTCGCTCGACGGCTCCGGCTCTCGTCCCCTTCCTGACGCTCATGGACCCGCGGGCGCCGAGTGTGGCTTGGGAAGCTCACGTGGCCTTGCGGACACTGTCCGTTCCGGAGGTGGTCCCGGCCGTCCTTGAACTGGCAAGAAAGCCGGAACACGCGACTTGGCAATTCAACCTTCTCGAAACAGCGGCCTGCCTTGATGCGAAAGCGAGCGTGGAAGAGTTCTTTGCGCAACTCTATGACCGGAAATTCAATCAGGCAGGTCAAGCGGTCTCAGCACCGCTGGACTCCCTCGACGTTATTGAGGCCATTCCTCCCCTGGTCGCCCTGATCCGAGATCCCCGCGCGGGATACCAGGCTCTGGCGGCCGATGCGCTGCTGAAACTCGACCCCGCGCTGGCCTTGCAGGAGATCGAGAAGGTGCTCCAGACGTTGGATCCCCGGAGCCCGCACCCGGCGCTCGCCGTCCTGTCGACTCTCCGCTCGCCCGCCAGCATTCCGCTCCTGCTCAAGCTGGTGACGCATCCGGAACCCACCGTGCGGGCCGGCGTCGCCGCGAACCTCGGACAGGCCTGGGGAAGGGAGGCCATCCCCACTCTCCGAACGATGCTTCGGGACAAGGCCGAGACAGTTCGGATGGCCGCCCTTCAGGCGCTGGCCGGATTCAACGATCGGGAGTCTGTCTCCGCATTTTTGGCGCACTTTCGCGATGCGAAGGACCACGGCCGCGGCGGCTATATCCGGGCGCTCGGACACCTGCATGTCCGCGAGATCATCCCGGAGCTTCGCCAGTTGATCAAGGGTAACGATCGAGACAGCCACCTTCAGGGCACCGCGGCTTGGGCGCTCGGAGAGCTCCAGGATCGGGAGTCGATCCCCGACCTTGCCCGCCTCCTGGATCGCCCATTCGAGAACCCGAACCGGTCCATCGTCATGCGCAGCTCGGCGCTATGGGCCTTGGTGAATATGAAGAGCCCGGAAAGCCTTCCAATCGTCCGGAAGTGCCTCAAGGACGAGGACCTTCAAATTCGAGGTCAGGCGGTCGAGTATCTGGCATTCCTCCAGGGTAAGGACGCGCTGCCCGAGGTGCTCGCCATCCTGAAGGACAAGGAAAACCTCTCCCGGGGCTCCGCGATCACGGCTCTAGAGACGATCGGGGGAGAGACGGGAAGGCAGGAACTGTTCCGGCTCCTGAGGGAGGAAGAGGGGGATCGGGAACTCCCATGGCTGGTGACGGTGCTGGGCCGAGTGGACGCCCGTGAAGTCCTCCCAGAACTCCGGGCCTTGTTAACCCATCCGGTTGGAGCCATCCGTTATTCCGCCGCCGAGGTGTTGTGCCGGCATGGAATCCGAGACGGAGTGGGACAGCTCGTCGAAGGCTGGAACGCTCCGCTTCCGACCTTCACGCTCAACGCCCTGCGGACCCCGGATCTGTGGACCCGGCTGCTGAGTGCGACGCCCGCCGGAACAGTGGAAGGGACTGCCCGGGACGTGCTTCGGACGGTGCTGCGTGAGGCGGGTTTTAGCCTGGTGGAGTCCCCCGATCTGAAGTCGCCGGAACCTGCGTTTCCATCGAGGATCTTCACGTTCGAAGGGGTCTCCACCCCGGAGATTCTCCGGCAGATTCTCTCCTATCAGCATTGGCTCGTGATGGAGAAAGACGGGGTTCGACTGCTCTCGGAGAAGGAGGCGAAGCTGTTCTGGCGACGCTGGTGGGGAGAAGAATGCCTCAAGTCGCCGGATCCGCTGGAGCGCGCCGAAGGCGCCCGGCTGCTCGTCGACGTGAAGAAGCGAGAGGATCGTCGTGCGGAGATCCTCAAGGCTGCGAAGGAGCGCGAGACGACGGGCAAGGCTCCAGGGGAGAATCCGGCCGACGTCGGCCATGGGCTGACCCCGGCGCTCCGGGTGATTCCGGGGCTGGTCGAAAGGCTGGCCGCCGGCGACGATTCCACGTGGACGGAAGTATTCCTCGAGACCGCGAACCCCGGGAAGCGGAAACTCTACCGCTCGCTCAAGAACGAAGATCTGGACCTGATTTGGCCCCGGGCGCTTCGAGGCGCTCAGACACCGCCGCAGAAGGAACTGATCCTGAGGGAGCTTGGCCGGCGCCATCTCGTGAGCTCCCGTGCCGCCGTCATCAAGCTCCTGGAGGATCGGACTGCTGTCATTCGTAGCGCAGCCCTTGGGACTCTGGCGGGCGTGGGGACCAAGGAAGACGCCCCCCTCATCGCGACCTTTCTGGACGCTCCGGAGGCTCTCGTCGTGAACGCCGCTCTGGGCGCCCTGAGCCTCCTGGATGCCCGGGCCCACATTCCGACGATCCTGGAGATCGCCCGGGGAGGACCTGCGGCCACGAGGATGGCCGCGTTAGAGGTACTCGCGGATTGGAAGGTGCCGGAAGTGCTTCCAATCCTGGTCGGGCTCTCGAAGAATCAGGACTACACGGTTCGCCGGAACGCCGCCTTCGCCCTGGCGAGATTCGGGGGGCCCCGCGTCTCCTCCGCGATGCGAGATCTTCTCAAGGACGCCGATCCGACCGTGGTCGACGTTGGCCTCTCGTATTTCCAGTGGAACGGGATGACCGAAGCGGTACCGGACATCCTTCCCCTTCTGGATCGTCAGGGGACGTTGGGCGGAATGGTCGTCGAATATGCCATCACGGCGCTGGGGACCTTGGGCGCCCGCGACGCCGTTCCCAAGGTCCTTCCGCTCCTCCAACACGAATATTGGAACGTGGCGGTGCGAGCGGCGACGTTTCTTGCGGACATGAGGGCGATCCAGGCTATCCCTGACCTGAGGAAGATCCTTCAGAAGGGCGAGGTTCATCCGGTCTGGGCCGCGGGCCCCGCGCTCGTGGAGTTCGGCGATCGCGAGAGCGTCCCGGAGTTCTACCGCCTCCTCAAGGCGAAGGATGCGAGCGTCCGGTCCTCCGCGGCGGAAGCGCTGGTCGTCCTCGAGGGGCGCGCGGCACTCCCTGCGATCCGGGAGGCGATGAAGGACATGGGGGAGCAGAACTACGAACTTGCCGGGTCGCTCCTGCGGCTGGCGCCGGAGGAGGCGCTGCCGATCTATCTGGCGCGAAGCAACTGGGGAGACGGCGTTGAAGGACTCCTGAAGCTCCGCCGACCCGAGGTGCGCCCGATCATCGCAAAGTGGCTGGACAATGAAAACGCATCCCTGAGGGCCCATGCTCTGGCATCCCTGGTCCAGCTGGAAGGCCGGAACTCGATTCCGCTCCTCCGGGAGGCCCTGGATGATGCGGACCTGCGCGATGCGGCCGCGCTGCTCCTCGCGAAAGCCGGAGAACGGGAAGCGGTTCCCCTGGTCGTTCAGTCCGCGAAGAATCTATTCATTCTGAATTCCTTCCGCGCACCGGCAGTCTGGGAGCGGCTGTCCAGAATGACGGTTGATGAGCTTATCTTCGGAAACAGCCGGGAGATCCTGGAGTTCGTTGCCCGGAGAACGGGCCTTAAACTCGAGGGTCCACCCGCAGACACTCCAGACTATGGCCGGTGGACCGGCTACCATAAACGGTTCGGATCGCGGCTCAATCCCATCCCCCTCCTTGAGGCCGTTGAGCAGCTTCCATGGTACGTGATTCTTGAGCCCGACCGACTACGCGTGATCGGCAACCAAGAGGCCGCCGCCTTCTGGAAGGTGTGGTGGGAAAGTGAAAAGGCAGGGAAGTAGGCATAGTCCTCGTAGTCTTCGTCTAGATACTTGAGGTGGCGTTTGATGGGGCAGAATTGCGCTCCATGGCCGCCTGAAATGACCTAATTCCCCCTTAGGGAGTGCCTCCCGACTCGGGAACCCACATTATGGTCCGCATAACGGGCTTTTGGGACCGCCCATCCGGCATCCGGCGATGTTGATATACCTGACTCCTCACCGAGGGCGAAGCTGAGTTATTGAAAAAGAGAGTATTTACTTATCTTTTTCAATGATATGATACTTACATGATTTCCCGACCCGGCCTCAAGGAAGCCGTCGGCCGCGCCATGGCCCGCAACCCGGTCACGGCCCTTCTAGGGCCAAGGCAGTCTGGGAAAACGACCCTGGCCAGAGACCTGATGGGGAACACCAGGGCCGCATTCTTCGATTTGGAGCATCCGACGGATCTAGCGGCGCTCGAGAATCCCATGTCGGCGCTGGAACCCCTCCGTGGAAGGGTCGTCATCGATGAGGTGCAGCGCAAGCCCGAACTCTTTCCGATCCTGCGGGTCTTGGCCGATCGCCCAAGAACCCCGGCACGCTTTCTTCTTCTGGGAAGCGCCTCCCCGGAACTCGTCCGGGGCACGTCCGAAACGCTGGCCGGCCGGATCGCCTTCGTCGAGATGACCGGGTTCACGCTGGAAGAGGTTGGCGCCAGAAAGGCGGACGCTCTATGGCTCCGAGGCGGGTTCCCCAAGTCGTTTCTTGCCAAGTCTGAGGAGGACAGCTTCGCCTGGCGAGACGACTTCGTCCGCACGTTCCTGGAACGCGATATCCCTCAACTCGGGATTTCCATCCCCTCCCTCACTCTCCGGCGTTTTTGGAGCATGGTGGCTCATTTCCACGGGCAGATCTGGAATGCGGCGGAATTCGCGCGTTCCCTGGGTAATTCTGAGCCTACGGCGCGCCATTACCTCGATCTCCTAGCGGGCGCGTTCGTCTTGCGGGTACTTCCCCCATGGCATGAGAACCTCTCCAAACGTCAGGTCAAGTCTCCCAAGATCTATGTCCGCGATAGCGGACTCCTTCATAACCTCCTTGGGGTTCGAACACGGCGGGATGTCCTGGGGCACCCCAAGTACGGCGCCTCATGGGAGGGATTCGCCATCGAGCAGGTCCTTTCTGTGCTAGGACCCCGCGACGCCTATTTCTGGTCGACGCACTCGGGTGCGGAACTTGACCTTCTGGCGTTCCAGAAGGGACGGCGTCTCGGCTTCGAATTCAAGACCTCGGAGAGCCCCTCCATGACCAAGTCGATGCATGTCGCGTTGTCAGATCTAAAGCTGGATCGACTGTTCGTCGTCTATCCTGGGTCGAAGCCGTTCAACCTCGCACCCAAGGTGGAAGCCTTGCCCATCACCGCACTAACCGAGGTGCTGAACGCGAAGCGGCGGGGGTAGGGCGGGGAAGGGCTCGACGACCACATATACCCCTTTAGGACTGTGATGACCCACGCGAATCGGGGCGCAGGCTTGGTACTTCTATATCATCCCATCGTCGGGTAGAATCCCCCGATGGTTCAATTGCCTCTGACCCTGCTTCTCGCGGCCATGCACCTTGCCGCCCTATCAGTCGACGCCCAGGAGCAGAAGACCCCCGAGGAGCTCCAGATCCAGGGGCGATGGAAGGACGGGTTCCTGGAAACCCGCGTCGGTACTGCGCCGTGGGTCGCCAAGAGGCAGGACCTACTCGATCAGCTGCGCGCCGCGGGAGCCAAACCGGAAACGTCCCTGGTTCTCTTGCTCCCGGTGGATCTGCCTGCCGACCCGGTGAGCGAGCTGCTGGAACTCCTCAAGAAGGCTAAGTATTCTAAGGTGGAGATCGACGGGGAAGTCGCCGTCGTTGTGCCGGCTCGACCCGGCAAGAAGCCCGCGAAACCGCAAACCTTCACCCCACTACGGATCGAGATTCAGCACGGCGATCCGGACTGCGCTCCCTATACCAAAGGCCCGGGCTGCCCGAACGCTCGACACTGGACCGCTCTCGTCCAGAAGACCCTTTGTAAAGGTCGAGCGGAGCTCTCGAAGGTCCTGCGCGAGGAAGCCGCCGCGGAGCCCGACTGGCAAGTCCCCAGCTATTCGCCCCGTCCGGTCACTGTGTGGGCCGACGGCAAAGCGCCTGCCGGGCTTGTCATCGAACTCGGCGTGCTCTGCCAGTCCGCCGGCTTTCTCACGATCGCCTACGCGGGTCCCGCGGACACCGGGGCCAAAGCGTCCGATCCCGGAGCCCAACCCGGCCCGGCGAAGGA
>DATGFI010000778.1:0-8492 GCA_035309205.1 Planctomycetota bacterium
CGATCTTCCCGATGTCGTGCAGGAGCGCGGCATAGCGCAACTCCTTGATCTGCTGGGACGAGTACGTGAGGCCGCCAAAGAGAGCCGGCGGGCTGTCGTTGATCGCCTCCGCGATCGCCACCGCGTACCCGGCGACCCTCATGCAGTGGCCATACGTGGTCCGGTTCCGCCGCTCCAGAGCCAGCGTAAAGGAGTTCACCAGGCCCTCGAACATCTGCTCGATGTCGTCGTAAAGCCGGGCCTTCTCGATGCAGATGCCCGCCTGCGAGGCGAGCGACATGACAAGCTCCTCGTCGAAGGGGTCGAAGCTGACCACCCCTTGCTCCGCGGCCTCCTTGGAATCGAGGACCGCGCCCTGGTTCTTCTTCTTGTTGATCAGCTGGATGACCCCGATGATGTCCCCCTCGCGGCTTTTCATCGGAATGACGAGCATCGACTTGCAGCGGTAGCCGGACTTCTCGTCGAAGGACTTCGAGTAAGCATAGGGCGCGTCCGAGGGCAGCCGGTAGGCGTCCTCGATGTTCAGGATCTCGCCCGAGGCGGCCACGTGCCCGGATAGCGTCTTCCGGTCAAACGGCAGCTTGATCTCCTTGAACGGGAAGCGGATGGAATCGTTCTGAGCCACCTTGATAACGAGGTAGGGCGTCACCTTGTGGATACTGTCCTTGCCGGTCGCGTGCTCCAGCGTTTCGACTTCATCGAGCCGCACGAAGACGGTACCGGCGTCGGCGCTCGTCAGCTGCCGGCTCTCCCGCAGGATCAGATCCAGGAGCTTGGTCAGATCCTGCTCGGCCGACAGCTGGGTTCCGATCTGCTGAAGTTTCTGGAGCCGTTGAACGATGTGGCGGGAACGGGAGTCGACGCTTTCAAGGATTCGCGACGTGGTCGATCCCGACATTTACCCGTGTGTCCTCACGGCGCATGAGGAATGCGCGCTCTCCGAATTCTACCGCTGCCCCGGCTCGACAACAAGTCTTTCCATTTGGTAGGCTCCGGGGATGCCCGATCCGGCGATCCGCGTCATTCTCCTACCCCGCGATACCAATGCCCAGGGCTCCATTTTCGGCGGGGTGATCCTTTCCCATATCGACCTGGCCGGAGTGACGGAAGCCCGGAAGCACGCCGCCAAGCGATTCGTCACCGTCGCGATGAAGGAGGTCGTGTTCAAGAAGCCGGTGTACGTGGGCGACACGGTTTCATTTTTCACGAGCACCAAGAAGCTGGGCACCACGTCCGTCACGATTCATGTCGAGGTGGAAGCCCAGCGTTGGGTGAATCCTTCGGAACGCGTCATCGTCACTGAAGCGGAACTCACCTTCGTCGCGGTCAACGAAAAAGGCGAGCCGGTCCCCATCAAGGGCTGACCCGTCGGACGTTCAGCCGGTCGGCCGCCTGAAGAACCTGGGTGAAGGGCACCTGCTCCGCCAGCTCCCGAAGACTGAAACGTCCCGCCACCAGCTTGGCCAGAGCATCGGCCACCAGGGGCAGGAACCCCTCCCGCAGGCCGCCGTCCCTATCCCGCTCGCCGTACTCGAAGACCGCGACCTCGCCCCGGGTTCCGCTCTTGGCGCAGGCCGCGCAGCCCTTCCCTCGCTTGAGGGGCACGGAGCGAAGAAGACCCTCCAGCCGGAGATCCTCCAGGGTCGTGGGATCCTCGGGCTTGAGCTCCGCGCAGTCCGGGCAGACGCCGCGGAGGAGCCGCTGGTTCAGGCCGGCCCGGGCCGCAGTCAAGACCAGGTGGGGGTCGACGTGAAGCTCGCCCAGGCGGGCCAGGGCCGCCGCCGCGTCCGGAGCCCGAAACGCCATGAGAACGCGCCGCCCTTCCACCGCGGCCCGGAGCGCCCGGGACGCCAGGGCCGGGCTAGCGGTCTCGTCTATGGCCACGACATCGGGATCCGCCAGAAGTGCCTCTTCCAGCGCGGCTACGCCGTCGCCGGGGCCCAAACTGGCCGTGCGGAGTCCCTGCCCGCGCAGCTCCTGTCGGAGAGCCAGGAGCGTCGCGGTCTTTCCCGATTTCGCCGGTCCGCTCAAAAGGATCAGGCCTTGGGACCCGGCCAGGACCTTCCGGAGACGACGAAGAATCGCTTCCGGGATCCCCAGGCTCTCAAGCTGCGGCCCCCGTTTTTCCTCGCCCGGGCCCGCCGGCTTCGCGGCAGCCTCCGTCCGGATCTTCCGGCGCAGCAGCTGATGGGCCTTCACCAGGAGACCCGGGACGTCGAGTTCCGTCACTGAGACGGCTTCCATCCGGAGGCCCAGAAGGTGTTCCAGTTCCCCGAGCCCATCCCTGGGGCTCCCCTCGGGGACGGCGATGAAGAGCAGGTCGCCGTGGCGGTGGACGGGCAGGATGCGGTTTTCGAGCGCGAGCTCCTCGGGAACCAGCTCCAGCAAGTCGGGCGTCAGCGGAAGGCCGTCGATGTCCAAGGAGGCCCCGCCGTTTCGGCGCGCGAGAGCCCCGACCAGGTCCTCCCCTTTGAGCGAAAGCGCGCCGATGGCCGCCAGGTAGCGCGCGACATCGCCCGCACGGCCGTTTCCCGAGCTCACGATGCTGAATTCTACGACGCGGGCCCGGGCCTGCTGGGAAGAATCCGCAGCGGGGAAAGCCCCTTTTTCAATCCGTAGCGGACTTCGCCGGCGATGGTCTATCGCCTTCGGGAAGGAAGCTCTCCGGTTTCCGGAGCCGAGAAGGGATCCGGCACGGCCGCACCGGACGGGAAACGGACTGGCGGCGGCATCGTCACAAGACCCGGCCTAGGATATCCTATCCTTGAGTGAACGAAAGGGCCGGTCGGGATCCGGAGGCGAAACCGCACCGGGAGCCGTTCCTGACCCTGCCCAATCTTCTCACCCTTTCCCGGCTTCCGATGGCGGCGCTGATCTGGCTGCGCCCCCTCGATCCCGTTTACGTCCTCGGGATCATGGCCCTCGCCGGATTGAGCGATGTGTTGGACGGATGGGTTGAGCGTCGGCGCCACCCCGGAAGGACCGTCGAGACGGTGGGAGCGTGGCTCGATCCGCTCTGCGACAAGCTCTTCGTTCTATCCGTCCTGACCGCGATCGCCGTGTCGCGATCGCTTCCCCTCTGGATCGTTCCGCTCGTGGCGTTGCGCGAGATCCTCCAGACCCTGGTCGCCATCGGCGCCAAGACGCTCCCTCTCTTCCGGAAGAGCCTCCGCTTCAGGTTCGGGGCCAACATCCTGGGCAAGGCGACGACCGTCCTTCAGTTCATCACAATCGGTGCCATTCTCCTAAACAAGCCCGGCCAGATCCTCCTGGCGCTGACCACGGCGGGTCTTGGCTTGATCGCCGTCGCCGTCTACGTCGGCCGCGCTCTCCATCCCGAAACCGCGAGGTCGCCTGTTTCAAGAGGCGAAGGGTCGATTCCCTAGCCACTTGGAAGCCCAGTCTCCCTGAGGAGAGACGAATTCCTCCCGCGGTCCGGAGGCACCGAAGCCCTCGGTCCGCCGCATCCGAGGGATGCGTGTGCATCGTCGGACGACGAGGCGTCTGGGTTCCCAGACGGAGGAATCGCGGCTCCTTCAATCCACTTTCATTTCTTTTTCTCGCGAGAGAACCGGTTGGGGATAACGAAAAAGGCCCCGGACCATCTAAGAACCTGCTTGTCCTTCCAGAGGGAAGGTAGGGGAGAACCAGACACTTTAGAGACGAGGAAACTCCAATGGTGATTCCGAACATTGCTCAGAAGCAGCCCAAGACGTCCCGCAAGTCGACGATCATCGCGGCCCGCCTGCCCGGAGCCCAGGACGTCAGGATCACGGGGGACTTCTCGAAATGGTCCGAGGAAGGAATCGAGATGAGCCACGAGAGCGGCGATCTGTGGGAAGTGGAGCTCTCGCTCGCCGCCGGCGAATACCAGTACCGCCTCCGCGTGGACGGCCGCTGGCAGGATCATCCCGAAGCCAAGAATCGCGTCCCCAATCCCTTCGGTTCCGAGAACTGCGTCCTGCGGGTGTCGTAAAGCCGCATCGGATCGCAGCGTCCGACCTGGAATTCCGCGCATCCGGAATGTCCTCGGGCTCCACCGTCCCGCGACTGTCCCCGAGATGCGACCTTGATCGTCCATCCGCGGGGACGGACACCTGACCGCAAGTCTTCCCTGTACATCGAGGTCGCCGAGGCCGTAGGCTAGTGCGAGCGTGACCAAACCGCGCACGATCGCTTGCGCCGCCTTTCTGCTCCTGGGAGGGTTATTCCTCCTCCGTTGGTTCCGTCTCACACCGCGCCCCGAGCCCTCGGTGCCGAAGGTGGAAATCCCGCCGCTCTTGGACCAGTCGGCCCCTGCGCCCGCGGTGAGACGGGCGCTCGCTCCGCCGGCGGAGCCCCCCTCTCCGGATCGCCTGCGGCCCTTCCTCGAGAAACTCGGCCGCGCCCGAATCCTCCGCGACCGCCGAACGCTCGACGCCCTCCGCGGACAGCTGCCCCCGGTTTTCGAAAGCGACATTCCTGCCCTCCTCTCGCAGCTCGGCGACGAGCTCTTCATCGCGGCAGGCATCGCGGAGCTCGTGCGACTCTTCGGCTGGCACGACGCAGTCCCATCCCTCTCCGCCGCACTCGCGATTCCCGGACACGTGTTTCTGAAAGATGTCCTCATCGACTCGCTTGCGGCCCTCGGGGGCGACGCCGCCGAAGTGGCGCTTCTGGGCGCCCTTCATGGCGACGCAGACGACACGATCCGGCTTCGCTGCGCCGCAGCACTGTCCCGATTCCGAAGCCCGGAGGTTTACAGGTCCCTGATCGACGCCCTCCACGACCCCAGCCCCCGGGTGCGGTCCGCCGCCGGAGCGGCACTCGCAAGAATGAACATCGCGGGGACGGTCGATGCGCTGCTCCGGGCGCTCGGAGAGGAGCGAGACCCCTCCGTTCAGGCGGAGCTCGTAGTCTCGACGTTCGCGGCGGGGGGCGAAGCCTCGCGCGAGGCATTGATCCAACTGCTGGAACTCCGGCCGGGGGCCGAAGAGATCCTTAAATCGCGGACGCGTACCCGCGACGACGCCCGCTACCGGCGGTCCTACGACCGGGCCTTCTTCGACCCCGGCGGCCCGGCGATCCCCTTCGACGGGACGAGACAGAGAATCGGGATCACGCTGGAACCGGGCGCGAGCGTCTCGCCGCGGGAGGTCGCGACCCTCTTATTCGGCGCCGCCCCTCTTGATCGCTATCGCACGTGGTTCTTCATCCGAAGGGCCGACGATTTCCCCGATCCGAAGGCTTTCGACGGCTTCGGAAATCCCATGGAGCCGGTCCCCTACGGGGACCTCGAGGGAACGGTATTCCTCCACTTCAAGGATCCGAGGAGCTTCGCCAAGGGAGTGCTTGGCTACACTACGGGCTGCCACGCCTTCGTGCAGGGAGCGTCCCTCCTTCACGAGTTCGGCCATGCATTCGCAAGCCTCGGGGATGAATATGCGGAGGGAAGCCAGGAGAGCGCCGCCAACCTGTTCCGGCAGGCGACCGTCCCCTGGATGCCGCTGGTCGTCTCGTCCCTTCTTCCGGTCCCCCAGCGGCGCGATTCCGTCTTCTTTATCCCCTCCGACAACTGCTACTTGAACAACAGCGCAGCGCAAAGCCGATATTGCCCCGTCTGCCAGCTCGAGATCCACGCCCGAATCGCGGAATTGACTGGGGCGCCGCTGCCTTGGTGAATCGGGGCTTCCGACTTTCGGCCCTCCGGGAGAGCCCGCACGCAGAGCCTATGAACTTCCGGAAGGGACCCGTGGGTCGCGAGGCTACTCCTTGGGACGGCCGGCAGCTTCGCATTCGGCCATAAGCGGACCGAGCGTATTCCTCAGAAAGCCATCGACCTTGACGGCGGCCTTGAAATCCTCGAGAGCCAGACTGAACCTCTTCAGGACGAAGTAGACCTTCCCTCGCTCCGCAAAAAGGGCAGCATCCCCCGGGTCTTTCTGAAGCGCCCGGGTGTAGTCGTCGATCGCCCCTGCGTAGCCCCCCAGCCGGGCCCGGATGCGGGCGCAATTGGCATAGTCGTGAGCCTCGTTGCTCCCGAGCTCAACCGCCTTCGCATAGTCTTCCAGGGACCGGGTCCAGTCTTCCGCCTTCTCCAGGGTCCATCCCCGGATGGTATAGACGGGGGCGTACCGGGGATTGAGCGCGATGATTTTTCCATAGTCTTCGACGGCCGCTCCGAAATCTCCCAGGCGCTCCTTGGCCCACCCTCGCGCATAGTAGGCGGGCGCGAAGGCGGGATCGATCGCGATCGCCCGGCTGGCATCTTCGATCATCCCAGCTTCGTCGTTCAGGCCCGCTCGCGCCCAGGATCGAGTGACGTAAGCCGCAGGGTAATTGGGATTGAGCTCGAGCGCGCGCGTACAGGCGGCGATCGCCCGGGGGGAGTCCTTCTGTTTCTCCCGGACCCATCCGAGAAGATGGTGCGCTTCCGCCAATTGAGGCATCACCTCGTTGATCAGGGATTCGATCGTCTCGATCGCCCGGGCGTATTCCTTCAGGGAACACAGGGCTTTTGCCTTGAGAAGCCAGGCCTGTTCGTCGGTCTTCGTCTGGGTCAGGATCTCGCTGCAGATCCGCACCGCCTCCTCATTTCTCCCTTCGGCGATGGCGATGGCCGCCTGGGAACTGCGAAAGACCGGCGAAGACTCCTCGTTCAAGCCCCGGAGCTCGGCATATCGGCGGAAGGCCTCGATCGCCGCCTTCTTCAGAGGCGCAGCCCGCTCGGCTCGCAAAGCGATCCCGGCTTTTTCAGGGAGATTGATCTCGATAATCCCCGGCCCGATCATGATCTCGTTGTACAGTTCCAGCCGGCACAGGCCCAGTCGGTACCAGGCCCCCGGCAGGGTGGGATCCAGAGCCAGCGCCTGATCGAAGGACTGGATGGCTTCCTGCCAGGAACCCTGGGCTTGACGGATTTCCCCCAGGGTATAGTGCCCTGCCGCAAGGCCCGGATGCTTCTCCAAGGCCGACCGCACCAGGATCTGGGCTTCCCGGAACAGGCTCTCCCACTGATCCCGGCCTGAGGTTCTCACCCGCCACAATTCCTTGGCCTCCTTCACCGACTCCAAGGCTCGTCGATTGAGCTCGGCCGCTTCGAGGTCCGCGCGTCGGACGGCCTCCTCCTGTCGGCGCTCGCGGTTGCGATCGATGCGCTCCCGGACGATGAGTGCGGAAGCGCCTCCCAGAACCAGGAGGCTCGCCAGAAGCGCCGCTGAGATCAGGGCATTCTTGCGGACTCGCTTGCGTACCCGGTACATCAGGCCGGACGATCGCGCCAGCACCGGTTCTTCGCTGAGGAAGCGGGTCAGGTCCTCCGCCAGCTCGAATGCCGTGGGATAGCGGCGGATCGCTTCCTTCTCCAGGCACCTCATGATGATGTTCTCGAGGTCCTTCTCTATCGCAGAATTGAACTTGCGCGGCGGAGGAGGATCCTTCTCGATGATCTTCTTGAACAACTCGTAGGGATCGGAACCCCGGAAAGGCGTGCGGCCCGCGCACAGCTCGTACAAGGTGACGCCGAGCGAATAGACATCGGTCCTGGCATCAAGTTTGTTCCCGGGACCGCGGACCTGCTCCGGCGACATGTAGGCGGGCGTCCCGACAATGTTTCCGGCCCCCGACAGCTGGGATTCGACGGCCGCTTCCTTGGCCAGTCCGAAATCGACCACGTAGGGCCGGTAGGCGGGACCGATCAGCCCCGCCTTGAGGGAGCGGGTGGACTTCGAAGCCGGCGCCTCCTTCCCCTCAACAATGATGTTGTGGGGCTTGAGATCTCGATGAATGATCCCGTTTTCGTGGGCGTGATGGATCCCCAGACAGGCGTCGCGGACCAGCCGGACGAGCAGCCCCAGGTCCGTCTTGGGAAACGAGTTCAGCGTGGGACCCTCGATGAACTGCATGGCGATATAGGGCTTGCCGGCGTGGTCGCCGACGTCATAGATCGCGGCGATGTTGGGATGAGAGAGCTTCGCGATCGTTCGAGCCTCACGCTGGAAGCGCGTGAGTTCGCTCAGGCTGTCGTATCTCACGAATTTGAGAGCGACCCAGCGCAGGAGATCCCGGTCCCAGGCGCGCCAGACCTCCCCCATTCCCCCTTCGCCCAGCTTCTTGACGCGGATGTACCGGCCCATCAGATTCCCGGGAATCTGCGCCGCGGCCGCCGCGTCGGGAGGAAGCTCCCGGGAAGCGGCTGGGGTCTCGGCGCCGATCGGCGGCTGGGAGGAGAACGTCCTCATCACCCGTTCGCACTGTTCGAGCGTGAGATAGCCCTTCTTCACCAGGAGTTCGCTCAGGCGCGGGGCCGGTTTCCCGTCGGGCGGCCGGAGCTCGTACCGAAGACGCAGGCATTCTCGGACCTGTTCAGGAGTGACGAAGCCCTGGCTCACGACCCGCTGACCGAACCGCAAGTCGGATTCCGAAGGGGCATGCTCATCCATCGCGAAAGCCATTATAGAGGAAGGCCTGCGTCGGTTGGGATCGAGAAGTCGAATCGACCGGGGGCCAAGAGG
>DATGFI010000779.1:0-8737 GCA_035309205.1 Planctomycetota bacterium
GGAGAGGACTACGGCTGGAACAGGATGTGCGGCGTTCATCCGTTCCCGCTGGAACTGGAGAAATCCGGAAAGAAGTGGTCGAGCGTCGGGGTCCTGCCGGTCGCCGAGTACAGCCACGCGACGGACGGCATCTGCGTGATCGGTTGCGGTCTCTACCGCGGTCCCGAATCCTCGCTGGACGGCATCTATTTCGTCGGTGACTGGGGCACGGGCCGGTTCTGGGGCCTGAAGCGCAACGAGGCCGGAAAGTGGCAGCTGCAGCAGCTGCTGCACACGAAGCTGCACTTCACGTCGGGCGGCGAGGACGAGCAGGGGAACCTTTACGTCACCGACATCGCCAGCCAGTACGGCGTGTGGAATCCGTTCGATCAGGCGCGGGGCGCAGTCTGGAAGGTCGTGGCGGCGGACAAAGTGCCGGCGGGCGCGACGACGGCGCCGCTGCAGTAGTGAACCTGGGGATGTCCATGAAGAACGCGTGGGGTGGGGCGCTGCTGGCCCTGGTCTTGCTCTCTCCGGTCCTGGGTCAGGACGGGGAGAAGAGAGTCTGCGCCAACGTCGGCGGGCTCGAGGAGAGCGGCGGCACCATCACCGGCATCGTGAAGTTCTCGGGCAAGCAGCCCGAGCGGAAACCCCTGTCGAACATCACCGGCAACGCCTACTGCAGCGAGCATTGCAAGGGCCAGCCCCCGCTCGACGAGAAGTGGGTCTTCGGCAAGAACGGGAGCGACGACACCTTCGGGAACGTGCTGGTCTACGTCGCCAAAGGCCTGGAGGGGAAGAAGTTCGCGCCCCCCAAGGAGCCGGCGATTCTCGACCAGGTGGGCTGCGTGTACACGCCCCGGGTGGTCGGGGTCATGGTGGGGCAGACCCTCCAGGTCCGCAACAGCGACTCGACGCTGCACAACGTCATGGCCAACCTGAGGACCAACAAGAGCTTCAACGAGGGGATGTCCGTCAAAGGCAGCACGATCGAAAAGGTGTTCCAGAACCCCGAATTCAAGGCCGATTTCCGCTGCTTCATGCATCCGTGGATGGTGGCGTACGTCCACGTCATGGAGCATCCCTACTACGCGATCACGGGGCCGGACGGGAGCTTCACCCTCCGTGGCCTTCCCCCGGGGGAGTACGAAATCGGCACCCTCCACGAATCGACGCGTTTCGAGTGCTCCGGCCGGGTGACGGTCAAGGTGGCGACCGGCGAGACCAAGAAGATCGAATTCAGCTACAAGGACGCGCAATAGCGTTCTTTGCTTCTTTCGCGCCGATTTGATGTAATGCCGTTCATGACGATCACCCGACGCGAACTCCTCCAGGCCGCCGGCGCCTCATGGATGCTCGGCCAGCTCGGCTGCCCCAGCTTCATCGCCCCGGACGTCAGCTCCAAAGACCTCCTGGTGCGGCAGACCGACCCCTTCAACGCCGAGCCCCGACTCGACCGGCTGCTGGACTCCTGGGTGACTCCCTATTCTTCCTTCTACGTGCGCTCCCATGGGAATCAGCCTGCCGTCAATCCGGACCAGTATGCGCTCGTGGTCGAGGGCCTGGTGGAGCGGACGCTCCGTCTGCGGCTGGAGGACCTCGAGCGGATGGCGAAAGTCACGGTGACGGCGACGATGCAGTGCGCGGGGAACCGGCGATCCGAGCACTCCCGCACGAAGTCGACGGGAGGCGTCCAATGGGACGCGGGGGCGATCGGGACGGCGGAATGGCGAGGTCCGCGGCTGGCGGATCTCCTGGGCCGGGCGGGGGTCAAGGCCGGAGCAAAACACGTCTGGTTCGAGGGAAAGGACAGCGTGACGCTGAAGGACCGGCAGACGCTGTTCGGCGGCGGGGTTCCAATCGAGAAGGCGCTCAAACCCGAAACGATGCTCGCGCTGGAAATGAACGGCTTGCCGCTTGCGCGGGAGCACGGCTATCCGGTGCGGACCGTGGTCCCCGGTTACATCGGGGCCCGGAGCGTCAAATGGCTGGGACGCATCGTCGTGGCGGACCGGCCTTCGGAAAACAACTTCGTCGCACGCGACTATAAGCTCTTCCCCCCGGAGGCCACGGCCGAGACGGTGAAACCCGAAGCCTACGATCCCATCTACGAATTCGTGCTGGCCTCGGCGATCTGCCGTCCGCTGGTCGGGGCGACGGTACCGGCGGGGAAGCTGGAGGTCGGCGGCTACGCCGTGCCGCCGGGCGCCGAGGGCGTCAGCATCGCCTCGGTGCAGGTCTCAGGGGACGGGGGCGGGACCTGGACGACGGCGCAGCTCCTGGGCAAGGAGTCCTCCTTCTCATGGCAGCTCTGGAAGGCGACGCTCGATGTGCAGCCGGGCTCCCGGACGCTGATCGCCAAGGCGGTCGATTCACGCGGCCAAGTTCAGCCCGAGAAGGCGCCCTGGAACTTCAAGGGCTACCTCTATAACGGCTGGCACCGGGTGCCGATCACCGTTTCCTAGCCGTCCCCGTGGAATTCCCGCCGTCGAGCGGGCTCTGCCGGATTCCCGCGAGCAGGGCACAACGGCCCGCCTCCCGCGGATTTCGGAGGATGGCGGGGGGCCCGGCGCCCTCCAGGGAGTCGATCAGGAAAGAACCTCGTCCGGCCAAGACGCTCAGCTCGGCCGAAACGGCCCGGGTCTTCCCCCCCACTTGAATCCTTGATCGCGAGCCCGGGCGGCTCTTACTCTGGGGGGGACATGGGTTCGATACTGCGGGTCCACGCCCTCGATTTGGCCGCGCTCCGGTCCCAGCTCGGATCGGGCGAGGAATCCTTCTGCGCAAAGGTGTTGCGGACGATCCCCGAGGCGGCCGCGCGGCGAGGTCTCGCGGCTCAAGCGGAACTGTTGAAAGACTGGAAACGTGGCGTGACCGGCCTTGTCCTGGGCGGTCCGGGCGAAGCGCTGTCCGGCCGCGAACCCTTCGGGAAAGCGGTGGGAACAAAGGCGGGACTCGGCCTCTCGCTCGCTTTCGCGTCGATCGTGGAAGCCTTCGCGCGGGAAGGGCTCGGCGGCACCGTGGAGGTTTCCGGCGGAATACCCGGGGTCCTGGTCGATCGTCCCTTGTTCGGACTGGAGCCTGATGGAACGCTGGTCCGCTGGGGAGCTTTGGGCCGGGACGAGGTCCAGGACCTGGCCCCCCATCCCCTGATCGATACCCTTCGGGCCCCTGGGATCGACCTGGTCGGTCTTTCGGGCTCCGCCTGGGCCTAGGAGAAGACCGGGTCCTTCCTGGGGCGCGGCGCTGGAGGACCCGGCTTAGCCGAGCAGGTCCTTGACGATGGAGGCCTTGGGACCCGCGCCGACCCGGCGGCGGACTTCCTTGCCGCCCTGGAAAAGCACGAGCGTCGGAACCGAGAGGATACCGAGCGTCGCGGCGGTGTCCTGAGCCTCATCGACGTCGCACTTGACGACCTTGACCTTGCCCTTCATGTCGCCGGCGATCTCGTCGACGACGGGGGCCAGGACCTTGCAGGGGCCGCACCAGGTCGCATGGAAGTCCACGAGGACGGGAAGGGTCGACTTGGCGACTTCCGCATCCCAGTTCGCATCCGTAACAGCCGCCACGTTGCTCATGAATTTGATCTCCTTGCACCGCTCACTTGCCGGGTTCCACCCGCGGCATGTGGCATCCGATCGTCCGGGTCGTCTTCAGCGCGACCTCTCTTCCGTCGAGCACCGCCTTCAGGGCGTCGTGCACATACGTCTTCTGCGCGCGCGCCTCTTTGAGCGACTCGTCGTAGGCCCCACGATACCTCAGGATGCCCCGCTTATCAATCACATAGAAGGTGGGGGTGACCAGGACGTCGAGAGCCGCGGCGAGGACGTTCCTGGTGTCTTCGAGGAAGGGGATCTTGAAGCCCTTCGCCTCGGCGTACTTGCGCATGCCGGCCGCGTCGTCGTCGGCGCTGCTGCGGACGCCCAGAAAGACGACGTCCCGTCCGGCGAAGTCCCGGATGAGCTTGAGCATGCGGTTCTCGTAGTCGGCGCAGGCATCGCAGGTATAGCTGGTGAAGATGAGGACGACGGCCTTCTTATCCCTGTAGTCGGAGAGCGATATCCAAGTGTCGGCGTCCTTGGTGAGGTCCCGGAGCTTGAAATCCTTGAGGGGCTGGTCGAGCAGGGCGTCGGAGGCCTTCCCTTCCTGGGCCCACGACAAGGGGGCGAGCGGGAAGAGCACCGCGGCGGCCGCAAGGAAGAGTCGGCGCATCGAGGACTCCGTAAAAGGAATCGGGAGGGCGCCCCCGTTCGGAGCGCCCTCCCGTTTGAGGATCGGGGTGCGGACTTAGGACGCGCGGATCCCGCAGCCTTCGAACTTCTGGTCGCTGGCGGGGGCGGGCTTGCCCTCCAGCGCGGCCTTGATCGCTTCGAGCAGGAGGTTCTCCTTGTCGTTGGCGATGCCGCCGCGATAAAACAGGTTGCCCTTGGCGTCGATCACGAAGGTGGCGTTGACCTTCTTGGGATTGAAATGCTTGGCGAGGTGCTTGTCGCTGTCGTACAGGAACGAGCCCTTGATGCCGCTGTCTTTCGCCCACGCCGTGGCCTTGGCTTCAGGTTCGCCGAAGGAGGAGACGATGACGACCTTCACCTTCGCGTTGTCGGCGTATGTGGCGTCGACCTTCTTGATGTTCTCGAAATTGGGCGGGCCGTAGGGGCAGTCGGACGACCAGAAGTAGACCGCCACGACCTTGCCTTCCTTGGTCAGCGCGGCAAGGCTGTCATGGCCGAGGGCGACGTCGCCCACCGGCTTGCCGAGCTCCAGATCCGCCGCCGGCGCCAGGGCCAGCAGTGCCATCGCAATCGTCATTGCGACCTTCATGGTCCTTCCTCCTTCAGAAGAGATATAAATCCGCAGTTATCGAGTCCATTGGGTCCTGGTTGGAGGGCTGCCCCCAGATTCAGCACTTCTAATACGACATAAACGGCCGGCGGTCGCACATTTATTCCAGGGAAGGTGCGAGCCGGGGGCCGACGGCGTGCCTGTGCGGCGTTCCTGCGGACCGGTCGAAAGTGGAAAAGGCCGCCCGGAGGCGGCCTTTTCCGAAAGTCCGTGGGGGACGCCGGAGGCGCTACTTCTTCTCGCCGATCAGCTGTTCCTGGTAGGGCTCCTTGTCGTTGTAGTCCGAGTGGGCCGTCCAGCAGCCCCAGCCGATCGCGCCCTTGGAGACGCGATCCGGGTTCAGCACGAATTCCGCGAAGTTCGACTGCCGACCGGTCAGGTCCCACTCGTACTTGAGCTGGGCGTCGCCGTATTTGTGCGTGAGGCAGTCCGCATGGACGAAGCGATCGCCGAACGCGTCCATGATGCCGGTGGAGACGACGGGGTCCTTGTGGCCGGGATTGACGTGGGCGCGGACCTGGAGGTCGAGAATGCCCGGAATGCGAGCCGAGTACTCCCTCTTGTCTGCCGAGACGGCGTAGGTGATGGGGACCCGCTTCATCCCTTTGAAATCCCCGGCCAGGTGCTTCGCCTTCGGGCCCCAGGCTTTCAGGTCGCCGCCCAGCATGTCGCCGAGGGCCTTCTCCTGCTCCGGGGTGGCCTTTTCGTCCAGATAGACCACGACCCAATTGGCGTCGGTCTTCTCGCCGAAACCCCGGCCGACGACCACCCAGTTGAGGCCGTCCATGGGGACGGGTCCGACGTGTCCGTGGTCGATGTGGACCGCGTCGGTGTGATCGCACCCGTGACACTGCATGGGCTTCTTGTTGAGCCGGCAGGGGCAGGGCGCTCCGCAACAGCAGCCGATGATGCGGGAACCTGCGAGTTCGAACGCGGGGATCTCCGCCTTGGCGGCGGGCGCGGAGGCCTTCGACTGCGCCGCGCAACCGGCGGCGGTGATCAGGACCAGGACGCTCGTGAGCCGTTTCATCATTCCTCCTTCTCTAAGCCGGCGGCTAGCCTACCTACTGACTAGTAGGTAGACAAGAGATTTTGCAATTGAGCGAGGAGAATGGTAAAGTAAAAACATGGCACTGATCGCGCCCGCCGCCACGGCGGGGAAGATCCTCGACATTGCCGAGCGCCTGGTGCAGACGCGCGGCTACAACGGCTTCAGCTACGCCGATATCTCCTCGGAGCTGAGGATCCGGAACGCGTCCGTCCACTACCACTTCCCGTCCAAGTCCGACCTTGGCCGGCGCCTCGTGGGGCGATACCGCGAGAATTTCATGACCGCCCTCGCGGGACTGGAGCGGGAATCCCCCGACGCGCGTCGGCGACTCCTGTCCTACGTGACCCTCTGGACCGGAGTGCTGCGCAACCGCGACCGGATGTGCCTGTGCGGCATGATGGCGGCGGACATCGCCGGCCTGCCGCGGTCCGTCCGCGGGGAGATCCGGCGATTCTTCGACGAGAACGAGACGTGGCTCGTCCGGGTGATCCGGGCGGGACAGAAGACCGGTTCGCTGAAGCTGGCCGGGACCCCCGAGATCGAGGCTCGGCTGCTCACGATGGGCCTGGAGGGCGCGATGCTCGTCGCCCGCAGCTACGGCGAGGTCCGGCGCTTCGAGGAGATCGCCGCGCGCCTCCTCTCCGGCCTCGGCGTCCACGGGGCTCGATTCCACACCGCGGAATCGTAATTCCCTTTACCTCCCGCCGGGGCGAAACGTCCTATGATCGTGGGGACGATTCTGGCGATTCTGATCCTCTCGCTCCAATCCGACCCCAAAGACCGCCTGCTTGAAGCCGTCCGGGAAACCCGGGTCGATGAAACCCAGAAGGTCCTGGCCGAATTGGCCCTGGGCGACGGCGCCCGCGCCGCACGGGTCGTCGTAGCCGCCCTCCCCAAGGCTCGCGAGCGCCTCAACGTGCTCGTCCTCTCCAGCGCCCGCGCCCGCGAGAACTACGAGAACACCGACACCTCCTTCGGATTCGGCCTCAATGAGGAAAGCCTCAAGCAGAAGGCCCTCGAGATCGCCGCCGGTCGCGTCCGCGAAAGCGTCGGACACGTCCTCGACGGGGAGAAGGTCTACCAATCGCTCCTGGACATCTTCGGCTTCCTGAAGCCACAGGCCATTCCCGTCCTGATGGCCGAGGTCGAACGCAGCGGCCAGTGGCTCCTGCGCTGCGAGATCCTCGACGGCCTGGGCGCCTTGGGTGCCAAGGAGGAACTCGCCGCCCTGATCGACCGCGAGTGCTCCCCGATCATCCTCTCGGCCGCCCTGGCCGCCACTCCGTGCGAAAAGGGCACCGCCTACCTGACCCATGGCCAGTGGCAGGTCCGGATTGCCGCCCTGGAGGCGCTCCGGAACTCTCGGGCGGCGGTCGGTCCCATCATCGAGTCGATGTCGCAGGCCGACCTGCGCTATCGCAAAGAGGCAGCCGCCGCGCTGGGTCGCCTGACCGAGACCTTCCTCCTTCCCGACCCGGAGGCTTGGAGCGGCTGGTGGAAGGCCAACCGGGACGACTGGGAGCGCGGGAGCTACTCGCCGATCGCGCGCAAGCTGCCCGAGGGCCCGGGCCGCACGGTCGCGTTTTATGAGATTCCCGTCCACTCCTCGCGCGTCTGCTTCGTGATCGACCGGTCCCGCAGCATGCGCGAGCAGGGCCGATTCGACGGCGCGAAGAAGGAGCTGAGGACTCTCCTGGAGACGCTTCCCGACGGAGCGATCTTCAACGTGATCTTTTTCGGCAGCTCGGCGTCGAGCCTCTGGAAATATCCGCGGATGCTCGATTCCAGGACGCGCCTCGAGGCGACGACGTACGTCGACCGCATGGGGATCGAGTCGGGGACGGATCTTTTCGGAGCGCTGGAGAAAGCGCTGACCATGGTCGGCAGTACCGACAGCGGCCGCCTCCACGAAGACGGCGTCGATACGATCGTCGTCCTTTCGGACGGGCAGGCGACCGTGGGGAAGGTAATCGACGACGAGCTGATCGCGCGGATCATCGCGAGGCGGGCCCGCTACCTGCGGCCGGTCTTTCACACCATCAGCCTCTCGAGCGATTCGAAGTCGCTCCGGCTCCTTGCCGAGCTCACCGGGGGAGAGTACCGCGCGAAGTAGCTCCCGATTCCGCGGCGGACCCGAGGGCTCCCGGGACCGACCTTGAGAAGACCCTGGACGGCGGGCCTCCGGCGAGGCACAGTTCTGGAGTGGCGGAGGCCACAATCCGGATCCCGGATGGCATAATCATATCGGCCCACAAGGAGACCGCATGAGCCAGCTCCATCCGCTCCGCACGATCGGGCAGCAGCGCGACCGCCGCTCGTGGGCCGAGCCGTGGCGCATCAAGATGGTCGAGCCCATCCGAATGCTCCCGCGCGAGGATCGGATGAAGTCCCTCGCCGAGGCCGGGTACAACACGTTCCTGCTCCGTGCGGACGACGTGTACATCGACCTGCTCACCGACAGCGGGACGGGCGCGATGAGCGACCGCCAGTGGGCGGCGATGATGACCGGAGACGAGGCCTACGCGGGCAGCCGCAGTTTCTATCATCTCGAGGAGAACATCCGGAAGTACTACGGGTACAAGAACGTCATTCCCACGCACCAGGGCCGCGGCGCCGAACACCTCATCAGCCTGGCCGCGATCAGGCCGGGCCAGTACGTACCCGGCAACATGTACTTCACGACGACGCGGCTGCACCAGGAACTGGCCGGCGGCATCTTCACGGACATCGTCATCGACGAGGCCCACGACTCGGCCGACCTGCATCCGTTCAAGGGCAACGTCGATCTGTCAAAGCTCGAGGCGCTGATCAAGAGGGAGGGCGCGGGGAAGATCGCCTTCGTCAGCCTGGGGGCGACGGTCAACA
>DATGFI010000780.1:0-5345 GCA_035309205.1 Planctomycetota bacterium
CCGCTCCAGGCCGTGGGCGGCCTCTCCATCGAGCAGGCGGCGCGGTGCCCGAAACTGGGCGCCCAGCTGGTCGTGATCGGCGCCCCGCTCGCGGTGGCCGACTACGAGCTCAAGCCCGGGGCGGACTCGGACAAGCTGTTCGCGACGATCAAGAGCTTCGTCGACAAGGTGAAAGGGAACTGAGCATGGCCACACAGATGCCCGCGGTCGTCCAGGTCGAAATGAAGAAGGGCGCCGTCGAACTCCGCGACATGCCGGTGCCCGAGATCGGCGAGAACGAAGTCCTCCTCCGCGTCCGCGGGGTCGGCGTCTGCGGCAGCGACGTGCACCAGTACCACAACACCCAGTCGTGGTCGGTCCGCGTTCCCGTCATCCTGGGCCACGAATTCTGCGGCGAGATCGCGGCCCTGGGGAAGGCCGTGAAGGGCTATTCCGAAGGCGATCGTGTGGCGAGCGAAACCGCGGCCGAGATCAACCACGACTCTCCGCTCACCCGCCGGGGGATGTACAACCTCGATCCGGACCGCCGCGGCTTCGGCTACGACATCCACGGCGCCATGGCCGAGTACGTCCGGGTGCCTGCGCGCCTCCTCCATCGCATCCCGAAGAACGTGCCGATGGAGGTGGCAGCGATGACCGAGCCGTGCTGCGTGGCCTACCAGGCGACGGTCGTCAACGCCCACATCCGGCCCGGCGATACGGCGATCGTCATCGGGCCCGGCCCGATCGGCCTCCTGTGCGCGACGATGGCGAGGCTCTCCGGAGCGGGCCACGTCATCCTGGCCGGCACCACGCGCGACAAGGCCCGGATGGAGATCGGCCTCCGGGCCGGGGCGACGCACGCGGTCGACGTCCAGACCCAGGACATGATGAACCTCCTGGCCGGCCTGGGTGACGGCCTGGGCGCGGACGTGATCATCGATTCGGCGGGCGCTTCGGCGTCGCTGAAGTCCGCCCTGGACTGGGTCCGGCCCGCGGGACACATCTCGAAGGTCGGCTGGGGCCCCCAACCGATGGGCTTTTCGATGGATCCGCTCGTGAAGAAGGCGGTGACGCTGCAGGGAAGCTTCAGCCATACCTGGGCTGTCTGGGAGCGCGTCCTGGAGATGATGGGGATGGGCCAGCTGGATCCGCGGCCCTACCTGAGCAAGGTCGCCAAAATCGGGGATTGGAAGCCCTGTTTCGACGGCATGCACGACGGCTCGCTCATCAAGGCGGTCCTGACGCCCTGAGCGCCGGATCCATTCTTTCTGGAATGGGACCTACTTTCGTATGCTCAAATGCCCCGTACCTGATATTATTTTCTCATGGCGAAAACTCCGCCGAAGCTGAAGCGTATCCGCGTGACCGGCTCCTCCGAATGCACCCATATTTCGCCCCGCAAGCGGTATCGGGTGAAGATCGAAGGGACCTGGCATGAGGGTCAGTTCTCCAAGCAGTGGTTCGGCTGGCAATTCGACGGCGTGAACCCGGGCATCCAGCTCAATCTGATCGACGAAGTGTTCGAGATCCAGTAGGGCGACGCCCCCGCGCCGAGGTTCCCCGCCGAACGGCTCGTTCCCTGCCCGGACGCCGGAGCCGATTCACCGGTCGTCCGGAACGGCAGCTCCTCCTCCGGCTCGAACCTACTGGAGGACTGCCCATGAGTACTCAACTGAAGGAAGCCCCGGCCCCCCGGCGGAAGCGCTTCTCGGGTCCCGAACAGAGGCTGGGAGGGCTGTCGCTCGGCAAGGTCTTCGGTCTCGAAGTGTCCCTCGATCCGAGCTGGATCTTCATCTTCGCGCTGATCACCCTGTCGCTCTTCGGAAGCCTGGTGAGCGATTACCCGGGACTCCCGGTGACGAGCTACTGGATCGGAGCCGTGTCCGCGAGCTTGATCTTCTTCGCCTGTCTCCTCTTCCATGAGTTGTCCCACAGCTGGGTGGCCCAGGCGCGGGGCATGGAGGTCCACGGCATCACCCTCTTCTTCTTCGGGGGCGTCTCCCGGCTCCGGGAGGAGCCCACCAAGCCCTTCGACGAATTCCTGATGGCCCTGGTGGGCCCCCTGGCGAGCGGGCTTCTGGGCATCCTCTTCATCGGGGGCAAGTTCCTCCTGCCGCCCGGAACCCTGGTCGCGGGATTGGTGGGATGGCTCGGATTCGTGAACCTGGCCCTGGCGGCCTTCAACCTGCTTCCGGGCTTTCCCCTCGACGGGGGGAGGGTGCTCCGGGCGGCCGCCTGGGGTGTCACGGGGAACTTCGCCAAGGCGACCCGGATCGCCGGATGGGCGGGGATGGGGATCGCCTACCTCCTCATCCTCGCGGGACTCGTCCAGGCGGTCTTCTTCAACCGCGTGATGAACGGGCTGTGGGTGGGTTTCATCGGCTGGTTCCTCCTGACGGCCGCGCAGCGCAGCGTCGCCCGGTTGAACTACGACCGGGTGCTGGACAAGCTTCGGGTGGGAGACGTCATGAGGAGCGACGTCATCCGGGTTTCCCCGGACGAGACGGTGGAACGATTCGTGCAGGAGCATGTCCTGAGGACAGGGGAGCGCTGCCAGCTGGTCACGGACGACAACGGGAACCTCCTGGGTCTGGTGACCCTCCACGAGGTGAAGCACGTGCCTCGGGAGGCCTGGCCGGCCACGCCGCTCCGCGACGTGATGGTCCCCTGGGAGCGGCTCCGGACGACGGAACCCGGGGATTCCCTGCTCGACGCGCTCGATCTGATGAACTCCTGGGGGATTCATCAGCTCCCGGTTGTGGAAGGGACGACGCTCCGGGGCCTGGTCACGCGCCAGGATCTGCTCCGGCACCTGACCGTCCACCTCGAGGTCGGAAAGGCCCGGTGAGCTACTGCGTGACCACGACGGTGCCCATGATGTCCGGGTGGATCCTGCAGTAGTATCTGTAGGTTCCCGTCCGCAGGAAGGTGTAGCGGAACTCGCTGCCCGAGGGGATCTCTCCCGAATCGAACTTTCCGTACTCCTGTTTGCTCGTCGGGCCGGGTTCCGTGGTGACGGTGTGGGGAATCGCGTCGAAGTTCTTCCAGATCACCGTGTCGCCGATCTTGATCGCGAGATGGTCGGGATGGTAAAGCGAATCGATCTCCACCACGTAATCGTAGCCCTGTGCGGCCGCGGTCCAGGACGCCACGGCGGCCGACATGGATGCCGCGGCAAGGGTCGAAAGCAGGAGCTTCATGGAGCACCTCGTTCGCGGAAGAATTCGCCTTCCGCCAAGCGCTCTATGTACGACCTGCCCAGACCGGGGGTTACGGGCCTCGCCCGGGGCGGCCGGTCCCCGGGGGGGAGCAGCCTATGGGGGCGAGAAGACCAGCACCTTCACCGCGCCGGCGGCGCCGCGGGGAGGGCCGGAGGTGACGTAGAGGGTGTGCGTCCTGGGATCGATGGCGCAGGTCTTGCCGCCCGGGGTCTCCAGCGGCGTCAGGGCCTCGAACGAGGCCGGGCCCTGGACATGGAGTCCCCCGGTCTTGTCTTTGGCGGACGCAAAGACGTTGCCGGTCCCGGGGTCGAAGGCGACCCCGTCGCAATGCTCCCCGATGTCCGCGGTCCCGGCGACCTTCCAGGTCGACAGGTCGATGGCGACCAGCTTCTTGTTTCCGCATCCGGCGAAGAGCAGGCCGTTCTTCGCGTCAAACGCCAGACCCGTGGGTTCCTCGCCGGGCGCCAGCGAGTGGGTGGCGACCACTTCGTGCTTCTTCGAGTCGACGACCGCGATCGCGCTCTTGTCCTCGAGGTTCACGTAGACCAGCCCTTTTTCAGGGTGCTCGACGGGGGCTTCCGGCTTGCCCCCCAGCGCGATGGTGGCCTTCACTTCGAGCGTCGACGCGTCGATGCAGGAAATGTTCTTGCTCCTGCCGTTGAACGTCCAGACCTCTCCGACGCTGGCGACGTAGAGCAGCGCATCGGGGTTCTGTCCCGTCTCGATCTCCTTTTGGGTCTTGTAGGTTTCCAGGTCGAAGGCGATCAGCCGGTTCTTCCGTCCGGCGGTCGCGAAGCCCCGCTTCACCTCGTGGACGGCGATGGCTCCGTGGGACCCGTCGACGCCGGTGACCTCGCCGACCACGGCGCCCTTCTTCGGGTCGACGACGTCGATCTTGGGGCCGTGCGCGACGAAGAGCCGGTTCCCGGCGGCATCCACGTTGACATAGTCGAACGAGGTCCCGCCTTCCAGGACGATCTCCGCCGATTTCGCAAGGCCGCTCGGTTTTTCCTGCGGCGCGGCGGGGGCGGCGAGGAGGAGGAACGGCGCCAGGGCGGGGAGCAGTTTGAGGACCATCGTCCGGACTCCTTCGAGTACGAGGGTCAATGTAGTCGCCGCGCCTTCCCCCGTCCAGGAATTCGGAGGATGCGTGCTTGATCGCTCTCCCGAGAAGGGCTAGGATCGATCTTCTTCCCATGAAGAAGCCTCTGCCGCTCCTGCTTCTGGTCCTGGCGGCCCTCGCCTGCGGAGCAGGCTACCTCGCATTTCGACCCGGCCAGGGGTCGGGGTCGGCTCCCCGGCCGGCCGGCCCCTCGCCGTCGGAGATGGTGTGGATCCCGGGGGGCGAGTTCACCATGGGCTCCGACGCCGACCTGGCGCGTCCTGAGGAGAAGCCCGCCCACCGCGTCCGCGTCCGTGCCTTCTGGATGGACGAGCACGAAGTGACGAATGCGCAGTTCCGGACTTTCGTCGAGGCGACGAACTACGTGACGACGGCCGAACGCGTGCCCACCGTCGAGGAGATCCTGAAAAACGTGCCCCCGGGCACGCCGCCGCCGAGGAAGGAAGACCTCGTCGCCGGCTCGCTCGTCTTCCATCCGACGAAAACGCCCGTCGACACCCGCGACGTGAGCCAGTGGTGGTTCTGGACGCCCGGGGCCTGCTGGAAACATCCGGAGGGTCCCGGCAGCACCCTTGACGGTCGCGAACGGCATCCGGTCGTCCAGGTTTCCTGGGACGACGCGGTCGCCTACGCCAAGTGGGCCGGCAAGCGGCTGCCGACCGAAGCCGAGTGGGAATTCGCCGCCCGGGGCGGACTCGTGGACAAGCCCTACGTCTGGGGAGACGAGCCGTTCTCGTCGACCAAACCCCAGGCCAACATCTGGCAGGGGCCGTTCCCGAGCCATAACACCTGCGTGGACGGCTTCGAGCGGACGGCTCCCGTCAAGTCCTTCGCCCCGAACGGGTACGGCCTCTACGACATGGCGGGCAACGTCTGGGAATGGTGTTCGGACTGGTTCGATGAGCAGCTGTACCCGAAGCAGTCGTCGGTGAGCCTGCTCGTCGATCCGACGGGCCCCGACCGGCCTCCGGGTCCCGACTATTCCGCTCGGCGCTCCCAGCGGGGAGGCTCGTTCCTCT
>DATGFI010000781.1:0-2259 GCA_035309205.1 Planctomycetota bacterium
CCTCCCGGACCGAGGAGTTGATCATCGCGATCGCCAAGCAGAAGAACGCCAGCTGGCCGGCGGTCAACTCGCCCCGGTCGAGCATGCTGTAGCCCCCCACGAGGGTGATCGCCACCGCCAGGCCCATGAAGAGGGAGTTCATATTGTCGCCGATCGCCTTTCGCGACAGGGCCACCATCATGCGCGAAAAATAGTTCTCGTTGTGCTCCTTGAATTCTTGGACCTGCTGGGCCTCCGTGTTGAAGGCCTTGACGGTCTTGATGCCGCCGAAAGTCTGGATCATGGTGCCGGTCATGTCGCCGAGGTGCTCCAGGCTCTTCTCCCGCGCTTTCCGCATCCGCCTCCCCAGGCGCCCCAGGGCCAGGACGTAGAACGGAAAGAAGACGCAGGCCGCCGCCGCCAGCTTCCAGTTCGTAAAAAAGGCGCCCAGGAGGGCCCAGGTGATCATGAAGGGATGCACGATGGCGTCGTCGAAGAGGAAATTCGTCGCCATCTCGGTGTTGGTCACGTCGTTCGTGATCCGGGACACCAGATCGCCGGACTTCCGGTCGTAGTGAAAACGCAGGGGCAGGTAGGCCAGGTGGGACGCGACATCGTTGCGCAGGTCGGCGACCATGCGGTTGGTGAGCCAGTTGGTCAGATAGTCCCGCAGGCATCCGAACGCGAACATCATGAACGAGAGGCCCACCGCCAGGAGGGCGACCGTGCGGATGTTCCAGTCCGCGGGCCGGACGATCTTCCGGATCTCGGCTGAAAGCGAGAAGCTCCGCGCCTGGGCGGGAACTTCCGGCCTTTCGACCCGGCCGGCCTTCCCCAGATCGATCACCGGGCCGACCAGGAATCCCTGGACCGTCTTCGCGCCGGTCGCCACGAGGACGACGACCAGAGTGAGGGCGATGCGGGCGGCATAGGGCCTGGCCCGCCGGAGGAATCGGATCGAGACGGCCAGGACGTCGGCGGAGGGCGGAGCCGGAATCGGCTCGGCGCTCATTTTCCGTACTGCTCCAGCTGCTTCCGGTAGGCCACGAAGCGCTGCTGCGTCTCGTCGAACGTATCGCCGCCGAATTTTCCGAGGAAGGCACGGGCGATCTCGAAGGCGACCACGGCTTGGCCGATCACGCTGGCCGCCGGCACCACGCAGACGTCGGAGCGTTCATAGAGCGCCGCCGCCTGTTCCTTCGAGGCCAGATCGACGGTCTGCATGGGCTTCCGCAGGGTGGAGATGGGTTTGCACGCGGCCCGGACGACGACCGGCTGTCCATTGGTCATGCCGCCCTCGATGCCGCCGGCGTTGTTGCGCGAGCGGGCGAGCTTCCCGTCCTCGCCGAGCACGATCTCGTCATGCATCTGGGAGCCGGGCCGGCGGGCCGCTTCGAAGCCCAGGCCGACCTCGACCGCCTTCACGGTCTGGACCGACATGAGCGCGCGCGCCAGGGAACCGTCGAGCTTCTCCTCCCAGCCGGCGTGGCTGCCCAGTCCGGGCGGGGCTCCGAATACACGGACCTCGAAAAGGCCTCCCAGGGTGTCGCCCGCCTGCTTCACCTCGTCGACCTTGGCCCGGAGCTTCTCGTCGAGGTCCTTGTCGAGGGTGTAGAACATCGATTCCTCGCGGACGCGGATCAGTTCGTCGGGATTCTCGATGCGGGTTGGGCTGCTGATGCCGCCGATTTCAACGACGTAGCCCAGGACACGGATGCCGAAATGGGCGAGGAACGCATTGGCCAGGGCGCCGGCGGCGACCCGGGCGGCGGTCTCGCGGGCGCTGGAGCGCTCGGCGATGTCGCGTGCATCGTTCGTCCCGAACTTCATGGCCCCGGCCAGGTCGGCATGGCCGGGCCGAGGCCGGGTGATGGGGTTGAGTTCCTCGGTGTTCTGGACGCGGTTCATGATCTGCAGGCTGAGGATGGCGCCTAGGGAGTGGCCCTTCCGGACGCCGGTGACGAATTCGGCCTCGTCCTTCTCCAGCTTCATCCGGGCGCCCCGGCCATAGCCTCCCTGGCGGCGGGACAGCTCCTGGTTGATGACGGCCGGATCGAGCGGAGTCCCGTAGGGGAGTCCTTCGATCGAGGTGATGAGGCACTTGCCATGGGACTCCCCGGCGGTGGTGTAGCGCAGCATAAGAGGGCAAGATTATAGGCTTCGCCGGGGAGGGGGTCAACCCGGGCAGCCCGCGCCGGAGGATCGTCTGGAAGGATCCCTCCCCGCCCTGGAAGGAGCATGCTTTTTTTATCGACGAATCGGCCGGTTCCGGGTGTCTAG
>DATGFI010000782.1:0-4358 GCA_035309205.1 Planctomycetota bacterium
ACTTCGGGGTCAGCTGCTCTCGGAACTTCTCAAGGACGGCCGTCGACTTCCGGCCGAGCGCGCCCTCCCCATCGCCATCGCGATCGCCAAGGCGGTCGAGTACATGCACGAGAGGGAGGTCCTCCACCGGGACCTGAAGCCCGGAAACGTGATGATCTGCGACGATGGGTCGATCCGGATCATCGATTTTGGGCTCTCGACAATGGAGGGACGCGGCAAAGGTGGCCCTTTGGGGATCCCGTCCGCGCTTGGGACACCGGACTATATGCCCCCGGAGCACGTGAAAGGCCAGCGGGGCGATCAGCGGAGCGATGTCTACTGCCTGGGCGTGATTCTCTACGAGATGCTGAGCGGATCTGTGCCGTTCCTGGATGAGGACATTTTCGCGGTCATGAATGCCCGGGTCGTCGGGGATCCCCTTCGGCCTCGGAAGCTTGCACCCGACCTTTCCCTCCAGCTCGAGGAGATCATCCTTCACGCCATGGAGCGGGATCCTGCGCAGCGATACCCCCGAATGGCGGACTTCCGAAAAGATCTGGAGGCGCCGGACCGCGTCGTCGTGACCGGGAGGGCCGAGCGACTGATCCCTCCTCCAGCTTGGAAGATCCTCTGGAGGCGAGTGCGTCATTTTGTCCTGACGCTTCTGATCATCCTGATCGCGATGCTTCTCCTGGTCTTGTTCGTCTCAGTGGGAGGCAAGCCCCGGGTGCGCACTCACTCTCGGGCGTCGGAGGCCGGTCCCTAGCCGCGGTCCATGCGAGGCGAAGGCTATGTCCGTTGTTCGAACTCCGCCCTCTCCAGTCCGTCGCTGTGCCCCGCGATCGGCGCTGCCTGAGGGGGCGCGCCCCGAAGAATTCTGCCGACGCCAATCCCCACCACCAGGACCACCAGGAAAGCAGCCCCGCCGGCAGCGATGAGCTTCGACCGAGGCTCCATCAGAAGTTTCTTCAGATCGTTCGTCATCTCTTCAAGGGGAGTCACCTGACCCGGAGTCGCTACGGCAGCAGTTGTCGCCGGGGGCATATTCCGTTCGTCCGATCGATCCACCGGCTTATCTTCGACGGTCGAACATCCCAGAAGGGAAAGGCAGAGGACCCCCACGTGGGCGACCCCGAAAAGCCACCGGGTGGTTGCCTGAGGGGCCGCTCCGCGATCCGGTTGGGAGTCCCGCGTCTCTTCGGAAGCGATTCGAACAACACCTGGGAGCATAGCAGTTCCTTTCGACACACGTTCCTCCGCCCATTTCGGCTCAACCAATTCCGGAAAGCTGTCCGGGCGGTCGTGATCTTAACTGCAAGCCGGATGCCAGAGCGCGAAAACCGCAATTGGGGGCAAGAATTCCGTCTCGTCAGGGGGGATCTTCTGAAGTTTGCCGCAATGCGGACCAGAACCCCTACCAAGTGGAGCACATTTTTAGCGTAGTAGCGACCATTTCTACCGTTCTGTAGCTTCTGAAAGATTCAGAGTTTTACTCCGCTGCTTATGAAATCAATTCAACTCCCTCATATGCAGGCGTTTATGGGTAAACCGCTGGGGAAAAGTGCGGCTGGCATGAGCCTTGCTTTTATCCGGTTCCATATGGGGGCAACAGATTTGGGTGTGGGGGTTGGCCGGGGGAACCCGGCCGCCAAGTAATTAGGGAATCCCACGCGACCACATTCTTCGGGCACGGAAGAGTCCATGCCCATTGAACGGTTCTTCCCCGCGAGTGTCGCAGGGGAGGTCTTTTCACCAGATTGCGGGAGGGTAACCATGGCGATCGGCACGAAGGGGAGCAGCCCGGGGAATGTTCTCCCCTGGACTCCGGAGGGGATGAGAGCGTCCCCGGGAAGCACGAGCTTCAGGGTTGTGGCGCGGGCCTTGGGGGTCCTCGCCCTGCTTCTGGGCGCCGTGAACGGCTGTTCGGATCTTCCTCCCACGGTCCAGGGGAAAGTCGCCAAGGATCTGGTCGCACTGATGGATCTGGACGGCGGCGATTGCGTGAAGGGCAAGTGGACGAAGGACGACTCTGGCCTTCACACCACGACCACGTCCTTCGGAAGGACTCAGATTCCGTACCGGCCCGGAAGCGAGTACGACGTCAAGCTCGTCTGCCAGAGATCCGGCAACACCGACATGATCGCCCTGGGCCTCTTGAAGGGGGATGTTCAGTTCGTCATCGGGATCGACGGATCCACCCGATTCGTATCGAGCGGCATCGACCGCGTGGACGGCAAGCCCTTCTCGGAGAACGAGTTCACGGTCAAGAAGACCGTGCTCGACAACTCCAAGGCCTCGACGATTCTCGTCAACGTCCGGGACACGGTGTTGACCGTGACCGTGGACGGAACCACCCTCTTCGAGTGGAAAGACAAGGACAAGGCCGGAAAGGAAACGGGAAAGCCGCTCGACTACTCGCGGTTGTCCCTCTCGCCGGACTGGACCGTACCCCTGGGCAAAGCGCTCTTCCTGGGCGCCTTTACGGAGTACACCGTCACGACCTTGGAGCTGACGAATGTGACCAACCGCGGAACGTACCTGCGGTAAACGGAGAATCACAATGAATATGCAGAGGGACGCCGCGGACTGTGCGCTCACCAAGGGAGCGGCCGCAGAGGCGGGATGGTCGCGTGTGGCGCGATGGACAAGCGCGCGCCCGACCGGGGAGCAACGAGCTATGAGAGGAGCATTCATGACCGGCCTGATCAAGTTTGGAGCGATCGGATGGATGATGTCTTGCCTGGCGGCAGGGGCCGCGTGGGGGCAGGACTCGAACGCAGAACTGAAGAAGCAGCTGCTGGCCCTGGCGGGACAGGGGGAGTCATCGGGATTGACCCTCTCCTACGCGCCGGCCGTTCCCACCGTGTTTGCGGCCCCCGTGCCGGAGCCCACGCCGGAGCCGATGTTCGACGACAGCCCCACGGGAACGAACGTGTGGCTGAAGACCATCAAGCTCTCGGGGTTCGCGGACGTGGGATACACCAAGAACTTTAACGACCCTCGGGGCAATCCTGGCAGTCTGACCAACCCTGACCGGATGTTCGACACGACCTCGAACGGCTTCCTCCTCAACATGGCCGAGGTCATGCTCGAGAAGGTCGCGAGTTCCGACTCCCCCGCGGGAATCCGGCTCAAGTTGGGCATGGGGAAGGATGCCGGAGTTCTGGCCTCGACCGAGGGGCTGGGCGCGTCCCCTCAGTTCGATATCGTCGAAGGCTACGTGGAGTACCTCGCGCCGATCGGCAGCGGCCTCGACTTCAAGGTCGGCAAGATGGCCACCCTGGCCGGCTACGAGGTCATCGAAAGCAAGGACAACTGGAGCTATTCGAGGTCCCTGCTTTTCACCTGGGCGATTCCGCTCACCCACACGGGCGTGCGGGCGACTTACACGTTCATGGACCAGCTGAATATGACGGTCGGCTACGTCAACGGCTGGAACATGATCAATGACAACAACAACGGCAAAACCTTTGAAGGTCAGCTGAACGCCAATCCCTGGAGCTGGCTGAACGTGATCGTCAATTCCTATTACGGACCCGAACTGGGAACGGGCCTGGCCAACAGCTCGGGTGCCCAGCGGTACGTGGTCGACGCCTGTGCGACCGTTTCCTACTCGACGTGGAAGCTCGGCCTCAACTACGACTCGGGCAGTGACCAGGAGCTGGGCCCCGCGACCGCCAAGGATCCTCGCGGCTCACCGGACAATTGGGGCGGCGCCGCGGTTTACCTCAAGGATCAGCTGACGCGCTGGTACGCCCCGTCCATTCGCGCAGAATACTTTCGCGATGGCACGGGCGGCGTGACCGGCTTCAACGTCGGCAACCAGCCCGGGAAGCCGGTTGGAAAGGTTCACCTCTGGGAAGTCACTTTCTCCAACGAATTCCGCATCAACGACAACCTCCTCTTCCGGGCGGAGTACCGGCATGACCGGGCCAGCAAGGACATGTTCGAGGAGGGGAACGATGTTCAGGGGCGTCACGGGCAGGACACCATCGGACTTGAAGCCATCTTCATGTTCTAGGTCGGGACTGGGTACAGTTTGGGGATCAAGGGTACCGTAATTTTATAAGGAGGAGTGCAGTGGCAGAAGAAAAGGCGGCACAATCCACCGGTCTTAAAGCGACCCTGGGCCTGACCGGCCTGACGATCAACGCGATGGCGCTGATCGCCCCGGGCGCGTTCCTGTGGATCACCATCCAGCTGCAAGCTGCGCAGACCGTGCCGGGCGGCACGGCTTCGACAGCCCTCGACATGTGGCCAGGCATCGTCTTCGCGTTGATCCTGGCGTTTTTGACCGCGCTGTCGTACTCCGAGCTGGCGCGCGTGTACCCCGAAGCCGGTACCGGCTCCTGCTACTACTTTGCCGAAAAGGCGTTCGT
>DATGFI010000783.1:0-2150 GCA_035309205.1 Planctomycetota bacterium
AATGTGCTTGAGCTCTGGCAGGAGCAGGGCCTCGAGGCCAAGTCGGACGGCGTTTTCGGATCCCGGCAGCGCCACCACGACCTTCCTCTTCTCGGTGATGCCCATGACGACCCGGGAGAGGAGGGTCGCCGTCCCGATGTCCTTGACCGAGAACGCGCGAAAGAGCTCGCCGAACCCGGGCATCTCCTTCTTGATCAGCGGAAGGAGCGCGTCGACGCTCACGTCCTTGGGACTGATGCCGGTCCCGCCGATGGTCAGCACGAGGTCCGCGTCGCGGAGCGCGGTGACGGCCATCGCTGCGACCTTCTTCTTGTTGTTGGCCACGATCTCGTGGAGGACGACCGCATGGCCGAACTTTCGGAAGAGCTCGAAGGCCGCGCGGCCGGAGGTGTCGGTTTCCCGCGTCCTGGAGTCGGTCACGGTGAGGATGGCGACACGGGCGACCATCTCGTCCTTCGACGCGGCTTCCTTGTGTTCTGCGGTTCCCATGGAGGCTCCCTTTTTAACGACTAGGATAGCCGCCCGTATAGAGGTTGACAACGCAAGAAACCGGCCCTTAGACTCGCCCGACTTATGGCAGACCTCGAGACGGACTTGATGCTTCGCGTGAAGGCGGGGGATCGTCCCGCCTTCGAGGAGCTTTATCGTCTCTATGAGAAGCCGCTGTCGAACTACCTCTACCGCCTCTGCGGCAACCGGGCGCGCGCCGAGGACCTGCTTCAGGACGCTTTCCTGCGGCTTTGGAAAGCGGCGCCGAACTATGAGCCGTCGGCAAAGGTCTCGACCTACGTGTTCCGGATCGCGCACAATCTGTTCCTCAACGACGCCGCCCGGCGCCGGGAGAAGGCCCTCGAGTCGCTTGAGGCCGAGACGCGGTCCGATCCCGCCAGCGACCTGAACCGCCGAGAAGTGCAGTCGGCGGTCCAGAGGGCGGTGGAGGCCCTGCCCGACGGGGAGCGCGAAGTGCTGGTGCTGTCGGAATACAACGGGTTCAAGTACGCCGAGATCTCGGAAATCCTGGGAATCCCGGTGGGGACGGTGAAGTCCCGGATGTTCAGCGCGGTCCAGCGCCTGAAGGAGGCCCTGAAGGGCCTGAAGCATTGAGCCCAGGGGACCGATTTTCACGGCCCGAGCCTCCCGAGCGTCGTTCAACGGATGGTTACATTTTGACTGATCGTTCGTATATAATGGAGTAGAGGAGTTGACGGAGAGGAGAACCGGATGAAGAAACTCGCCATGGCCTTGACCTTCCTGGCGGCGCTGCCCCTGGCGGTGGCCGCCCAGGTGACGAAGGAAGATCTCAAGAAGCTGGCCGCGGCCGGCATTTCGGACGAGGTGATCCTGAGCTACATCAAGGCCAACGGCGGAGTCGCGAAGCTGTCGGCCGAGGATGTGGTCGAACTCAAGCAGGCCGGCGCCAGCGAGAAGCTGCTGTCGGTCGCGCTAGGCTCCTCTCAGGGTCCAGCGGCGGCTCCCGCCCCCGCTCCGGCGCCCTCGGCCTCACCCGCCTACGGCACCGAGGGCTACGCGTTGCCCTCATCGACCTATGTTTACGACTCCGACCCCTACTACTACACGCCCGCGGTCAGCTACGCGGCGCTGTCGATCGGCCCGCTCTGGCCCTATTCCTACTGCTATCCCCGCTACTACAACAATTGCTATAACAATTGCTATCCGCGGACATACGGCTACGGAACGTACTATACCGGGCGCTACTACGGCGGTTATTCACGCGGCTTTGCCGGGGTGTCGAGTTACCGGAGCCACCGCTAGCTCCCCACGGGATCCTCACCGGGCCGCGACCGCGAGGTTGCGGCCCGTTTCGCTTTCAGGGGCCCATCGCGATGAGGGCTGCCGAGTAGCCCGCGCCGAAGCCGTTATCGATGTTGACCGTCGTCACACCGGAGGCGCAGGAATTGAGCATGGCCAGGAGGGTGGCCAGGCCCTCAAAATTCGCGCCGTAGCCCACGCTGGTGGGGACTGCGATGACGGGCCGCCGCACCAGGCCGCCGATCACGCTGGCCAGCGCGCCCTCCATTCCGGCGACGCACACGATGACGCGAGCGTCCATGACGAGTTCGCGGTGGCCCAGGAGGCGGTGGATGCCGGCGACGCCGACGTCATAGAGGGTGCGCACGCGGGCGCCGAGC
>DATGFI010000784.1:0-4790 GCA_035309205.1 Planctomycetota bacterium
CCCGCCAGAAACGACAGGACGCCGACGTTGATCGACCCCGTATGCGTGCGGCGAAGCGCCCCGCCCACCGCGTAGACCAGCCAGCCCGACCCGTTCACCAGGAGCGTGTCGATCAGGACCCGGTCGATCAGGAACCACGCGATCGTCGCTCCCATCTTGACGGGCGCGATGACCGTGTACTCGTAGATCTCGTCGACGAAGAACTTGTTCTCGAGCAGCCAGTGCAGTTTCTTGCCGCCGCCCTCGACGAAGCGCTTCACCCAGTCGCGGCCGGCCTGGCGCCCGTAGAAGAACCAGCCGATCACGACGCCCAGGGTGAAGACCGCGATCGAGGCGCCGACGTTCACGAGGTGGGCGTGATGCGCCGCCGCCTCGCCTAAGGCGTGCTTCCCGGGCGTCCAGACGGGCTCGAGGAAGCGTTCGAAGGGCTTGTCGAGGAGGACGCCGCCCAGGAGCGACGCCGCCGCGAGAATCACCAGCGGGGCCATCATGAGCATGCCGGGCTTGTGGAGCTCGTGATGCCCGTGGTCGCCTTCCTTCGCCTCGCCGGGATGCGCGTCCGCCTCGTGGGGCCGATCCAGGAAGACGATCAGCACCAGGCGGGTCGTGTAGAACGCGGTCAGGCCGGCCGTCGCCACGAGGAGGAGCCACGCGAGCCCGAACGTCGGCTCGGACGCCTTTTCGTAGACGGCGACCAGGATCGCGTCCTTCGAGAAGAAGCCCGCGGACAGCGGGAGCCCCGCCAGGGCCAGGCCGCCCGCGATGAAGACGGCGGTCAGAGCGGGAAGCTTCTTCCCGAGGCCCCCCATCTTCCGGATGTCCTGTTCCCCGTGGAGCGCGTGGATCACGGCCCCCGCCCCCAGGAAGAGGAGGGCCTTGAAGAACGCGTGGGTGACGACGTGGAAGAGTCCGGTGCGGAACTCGCCGCTGGCGATGCCGGCGAACATGAAGCCCAGCTGGGAGACCGTCGAATAGGCCAGCACCTTCTTGATGTCGTTTTGGGCGACCGCGATCAGGCCCGCCATGAAGGCCGTGAGCGCCGCGATCACCACGACCAGGCCCATCACCTCCGGCGTCTGCACGTAGAGGAAGTTCATGCGGGCCATCATGTAGACGCCCGCGGTCACCATCGTCGCCGCATGGATCAGGGCGGAGACCGGCGTGGGGCCGGCCATCGCATCGGGCAGCCAGACGTACAGCGGGATCTGGGCGCTCTTTCCGCAGGCGCCGACGAAGAGGAACAGCGCGGCCCACGAGGCGAGCGATTCGGTGGACACCGCGTGCCCTGCCAGGGTGACGCTCGGAGGGAGGGCCTTTCCCGCCATCTGGGCGAAGTTCACGTCCTTGTAGAGCGCCCACAGGCAGAAGATGCCCAGGAGGAAGCCGAAGTCGCCGATCCGGTTGGTGATGAACGCCTTCTTGCCCGCGTCGGCGTTCTTCAGCTCCTTGTACCAGAAGCCGATCAGGAGGTACGAGCACAGCCCCACCCCTTCCCAGCCGACGAACATGAGCAGGATCGAATCCCCGAGCACGAGGATCAGCATCGAGAACATGAAGAGATTGAGGTAGGCGAAGAAGCGCGAGAAACCCTCGTCGTCGTGCATGTAGCTGATCGAGTAAAGGTGGATCAGCGAACCCACCCCCGTCACGACCAGGATCATGATGGCGCTCAACGGGTCGACGCGGAGGCCGAAGAAGACGTTCAGGTCGCCGACCTGGATCCAGGAGAAGAGGGACTGGACGACGTCGTGATGGTCCCCCACCTGGAAGAAGGCCAGGACCGAGAGCACGAACGAGGCGACGGGACCCGCGCAGCCGACGATGCCGGCCTGCGATTTGGGAAGCTTGAGCAGCCCGTTGACGAGGAATCCCGCCAGCGGCAGCACCGGAATCAGCCAGAGAAGGTGGCTCATCCTTGGAGGCTCTTCAGATCGCCGGTATCGACCGTCTTGCGGTTGCGGAAGACGGAGATCAGGATCGCCAGGCCGACGGAGACCTCCGCCGCGGCGACGCCCATGACCATGAGGACGAAGATCTGCCCGTGGGTGTTCCCGTACAGGCGGGCGAAGGCCAGGAGCGCGACGTTCACCCCGTTGAGCATGATCTCGACCGACATCAGGATGATGAGCAGGTTCCGGCGAGCCAGGACGCCGAAGGCGCCGATCGAGAAGAGGGCCGCGCTCACGATCAGGTAGTGCGAAATCATAGTTTCCTCTTCGCGAGCAGGACGCCGGCGAAGACGGCGACCATGATGAGCACCGAGATTAGCTCGAAGGCGAGGGCATACTCGTTGAAGAGCGCGGTGCCGACCGACTCCACGGTGCCGAAGGCCGCCGGGGCCTGCCGGGGCAGCTCCCGGTGATCCTGGAGGAGCGGAAGGGCGATCAGGGCGAAGAGCCCGCCGCACAGGACGGCGAGCCCGAGCCGCGTCTTGAGCGGATATTCCACGCCCAGTTCGTGGGGCTTCAGGTTCAGCAGCATGATGACGAACAGGAAGAGCACGAGGATGGCCCCGGTGTAGACCAGGACGTGCATGGCCGCCAGGAACGGCGCGCCCAGCTTGAGGTAGATCACCGCCAGCCCCAGGAAGGCGACCAGCATCGAGATCGCCGCATGCACGGGATTGCGCAGGCTGACCACGAGGGCGCCCGCCCCCAGGGTCACCAGGGCCGCGGTCGCGAAGACGGGTTCGATCGTGGGCATCGGTTCAGCGGCTCAAAAGCTTGTTGATGTCGTAGATCTTCTCTTCCCGGGTCGTCGACACTTTCGTGAAGGTCGGCGTCAGCTCGATGGCGTCGCAGGGGCAGGCTTCTTCGCACATGCCGCAGTAGATGCACTTCAGCATGTCGATGTTGAAGACGATCGGGATCTTCTCGCGGTCGGGCCAGGGCGATGGCGCGCCGACGATCTGGATGCACTCGGCGGGACAGGCGGTCTGGCACATCAGGCAGGCCACGCACTTCATGCGGCCGACCTCGTCCTTCTTCAGGCGGTGCTCCCCGCGGTAGCCCTTGCGCGGGACGTGCACTTCCTCCGGATAGGAGAGCGTCGCCTTCTTCCGGAACACGCGCCCCAGCGTGTAGCGCATGCCGTTGAGCGCCGCCGGGATGTAGAGCTTGATGGCCAGCTTGTACCAGGCCTTCTTGAGCGTCATGCCGAGACTCACTTCACACCCCCAGACTGGGTCAGCACTCCGATCACGGCGACCGCAATCACGTTGGCGAGGGCCAGCGGAACCAGGCGCTTCCAGCCGAGGTTCATCAGCTGGGTGTACTTGAAGCGCGGCAGGGTCCAGCGCAGGATCACGTAGACGAAGAGGATGGCCACCACCTTCGCCATGAAGACCGCGACGGAGACCAGGCCCGCCACGAGCGAGTGGTCCGCGAGCCTCGTCAGTCCCGGCAGGTGCCAGCCGCCCAGGAAGAACGTGGTCATGAGGGACGCCATCACCGTCATCCCGACATACTCGCCCATCATGAACAGGGCGAACTTCATGCTCGAATACTCGGTGTGATAGCCGCCCACGAGCTCCGCCTCGCATTCGGGCAGGTCGAAGGGCAGCCGATTGTTCTCCGCCAGGGCCGAGATGAAAAAGAGGATGAAGCCGATCAGGCCGCAGGGCAGCATGAGCCAGTTGCCGCCGCCCAGGATGTTCCAGCCGTGCTGGATCTGGCGCTCGACGATCAGCCGCGGATTGAGCGTGCCCATCGTCTCGGACGGGTGCCCCGCGGAGATCATCAGGACCGCGATGATCGACAGGCTGAGCGCCAGCTCGTACGAGACGAGCTGAGCGGAGGCGCGAAGGCCTCCCAGGAGCGAGTACTTGTTGTTGGAAGCCCAGCCGCCGAACGCCAGGCCGTAGACCGCCACCGAGAGCACCGACATCGTGAACAGAACGCCGATGCTCAGGTTCGCGACCTCGAGGGGCTCGTCCCCGATGTGGTTGCCGAAGGGAATCACGATCAGCCCGAGCGCGGGGGGAACGAGCACCATGACGGGAGCCAGGATGTAGAGCAGCTTGTCCGCGTCGTCCGGGATGATGTCTTCTTTGAAGATGAACTTGATGGCGTCGGCCAGAGGCTGGAGGAGCCCCAGCGGCCCCACCCGGTCGGGGCCGATGCGGCCCTGCATCCAGGCGCTCAGGCGGCGCTCCACGATCACCATCCCCGGAGTCAGGGACAGGACCATGAATCCGATGACGAACGCGATCTTAGCGGCTATGGCCATTGGTCTTCACGCCCAAGGAACCGATCTTGCTGTAGGTCAACTCCGGCAGCGCCTCGCGGAAGACGCCTTCCGTCGACACGACGGCGGGCCGGGCCTGGAGGGCGACGAGCAGCTCCTGGAGCCACTGCGATTCGGAGCGCGCGGTCACCGGCGGCTCGATCGCCTTCCGGATCCGCTGGACCCGGCCGTCGATGTTCATGAACGTGCCCTCCTTCTCCGCCCAGGCGGTCGCCGGGATCACCACGTGGGCGACCTCGACGAGGGGGTTCTGGAGGATGTCGCAGACGGCCAGGAACTGGGCCTTGCGCGCGGCCTCGACGAGCTCCGGCGGGAGCGGCAGGTCCGGGATCCCGTTCACGATCAGCAGGCCCTGAACCGTGCCGGCCTGGAGCTCGCGGACGACCGGGCCGACCCCGCCGGCCACGGCGTCCTTTCCGAAGAGCGTTTCGGCGTAGGCCCGGTTGGGAGTCTTGTCGGACTCGATGACGAAGCCGCCGGGGAACCTCTGCGCCTGCCCGCGGGTATGGGTCAGGACGCCGACCGCCCCGGCCTGGAGGGTCTCC
>DATGFI010000785.1:0-2016 GCA_035309205.1 Planctomycetota bacterium
ACCCTAGGCCTCCGTCGCTTCCTTGGCCGCCCCGGCGGCGGCCAGCTGCTCCTCCGCGTTCTTGCGGAGAATGCCTTCCAGGAAGCCTTCGAGCTTCCGGGAGCGGATCGGATGCTGCAGCTTCCGGATCGCCTTGGCCTCGATCTGCCGGACGCGTTCGCGCGTCACCTTGAAGATCCGGCCGACCTCCTCGAGGGTGTAGGTGTATCCGGTGCCGATCCCATAGCGCAGCTTGATGATCTCGCGCTCGCGGAAGGAGAGCGTCTGGAGCACCGTTTCGATCTTCTCCTTCAGCATCTCGTGCGTGGCCGCCGAGACCGGGCTCTCCGCCGACTCATCCTCGATGAAGTCGCCGAAGTAGGAGTCGTCGCCCTCGCCGATGGGCCGGTCGAGCGAGATCGGATGCTTGGCGATCTTGAGGACGCGCTTGGTCTCCTCGAGCGAGATCTGCGATTCGTTGGCGATCTCCTCGAGCGAGGGCTCGCGGCCGTTGCGCTGGGCGAGCTTCTTGGCCACGTTGCGGAGCTTGGTCATCGTCTCGATCATATGGACCGGGATGCGGATCGTCCGCGCCTGGTCCGCGATCGCGCGCGTGATGGCCTGCCGGATCCACCAGGTGGCGTAGGTCGAGAACTTGTAGCCGCGGCGGTATTCGTACTTCTCCACCGCCTTCATGAGGCCCGTGTTGCCTTCCTGGATCAGGTCGAGGAACGACAGACCGCGGTTGCGGTACTTCTTGCCGATCGACACCACCAGGCGCAGGTTGCCGCTGGAGAGCTTCCGCTTCGTCTTTTCATAGTCCTCGAAACGCTCGCGGATGTCGCGCACGCGGGCGCGGAGCTCCTCGGAGCCTTCCAGGGTCTGGGCCTGGATCTGGTCGAGCTCCTTCTTGAGGGGTCCCAGCCGTACCTTGCTGCCCCGGCCCGACTTGATGTCCTCGATCTCGGTGGTGACCTCGTCGAGCTTGCGGGAGAGGCTTTCCAGCTTCTCCATCATGGGCTTGATCTTCTTCGACTGGATGTTCATCTCCTCGAGCATGACCACGCAGCGGCGCTGGTTCTCGCGGAGCCTGAGGCGGGTCTTCTCCCGCTGCTTCAGATTGAGGCGCTCGTTCTCGAGCTTGTCGAAGCACTCGTGGGAGTCGAAGACCGTCGAGCGGATCCGGTCGATGACCTGGGGCAACCGGTCGAGGACTTCGAATTTGGAGACGTCGATCGCGCTGTCCGCCTTCAGCGTGCGGTCGAACGCGAGTTCGCCGTTCTTCACGTCCTCCAGGATCTGGATGGCCTCGATCACCGCGATCGGCGATTCGAGGACCTTGGTCCGGAAGCGTTTCCGGGTGATCTCGATGCGCTTGGCCAGTCGCAGCTCGTCCTCTCGCGACAGGAGCGGAATCTCTCCCATCTGCGTCAGGTACATGCGGACCGGGTCGTCGATCTTCTCGGAGACGCCGGCCCGCTTGGACTCGACCTCCTGGGGCTCCTCGAACTCGCGCTCCTCGTCGTCGGGCTCGAAGCCCGCCTCGCCCTTCTCGCCGCCCTCGGCGGCGGTCTCGACCATCTCGATCCCCAGGTCGTCCATCATCTGGAGGATCGTGTCGAGCTTGTCCGGCGAGACCATGTCGTCCGGAAGGACCTTGTTGAGCTCGTCGTAGGTGACGAAGCCGCGCTTCTTGCCCTCTTCGATGAGGTTCTTGACCTCGGGGCTCAGCTTCTCGGCGGCGTCGTCGCTGACCCGCTTGGCGCGGGCGGGGTCGGCGCCGTCGGCCTCGACCTCTTCGGGGCCGGCTTTCTCGCGGTCGTTCGCGGGGGGTTCTGCTTTGGCGCGGATGTCCATGTCTTAGCGTCCGGGAAAGGCCCGGGGATTGACCCGGGACTTCTGCCCTTTGGTCTCCATGTATTTCTTCAATTGTTCCCGTTGTTCTTCTTCGCTGGCTTCATTTAAACGACCCTGAAGGCCCCGATATTCGCTCCGGGCTTCGGCCAGTCCCATCGAGAGCTGGCAGCCCTGGGCCTG
>DATGFI010000786.1:0-2337 GCA_035309205.1 Planctomycetota bacterium
CTCGAGGCGAGCGGTCAGCGGCATCATACCGCGGGGCACCTGGTCGGGACGCCGATCTACATGGCTCCCGAGCAGGTGTTTACGAGAGCCTCGAGCTACGACCGACGCTGCGATATCTACTCGTTCGGAATCGTCCTCTACCAGCTCTGCCTGGGAGTCCCCCCCTTCGACCACGAGGATCCCTTCAAGATCTTCGAGATGCACGAGAAGGAGCCGCCCGAGCCGCTCTCGCTCAAGATGGAAGGATTTCCCGAAGAACTCGATCGCATCATTCTCTGTTGCCTGGAGAAGCAGCCCGAACACCGCTTCGCGTCGGCCGACCTGCTCCTCCGGGCGCTCGAAACCTGCAGGGAGAACCTGAAACGGGGGGTCACGACCGTCGAACCTCAGACCTGGGAACGACGTAAAGGCGTCCCTTGGTCATGGCGCGTCATCACTGCCGTCGCCGCGGTCCTGATCGTAGGGCTGCTCGTTCTTGCAAGTTCCGGTCTGATGCGGGTTTGGCTCACCCCGCCATCCCACCACGACGCTGCGCGGGCGCCCCAGTCGGAGGCCGGCGACTCGGTCCCCTCGAAAAAGCCCGAGGATCCTCCTCGCCAGGAGTCCATCCTGGCGACGGTCGAAAACCGTGCGAAACCCGCCCAGTCCAAGTCGAACCCCGATGCCCCAAAGACCCCGAGTCTTCAGTCCTCCGATACCGGGGCGGTGAAGCAAGTCCCGCCCGATCTCGGGAAACTGGACCCGAAGCCGGCGCCCCTCCCGCTCCGGGAACAGATCCGTAGGTACCCGGTGGGCCAGGAGGAACAGGATTTCACCCATCGACTGCTCGAGGCGTTTTCGACGCATCGCGCGGAGATTCTCGCGCGACAGTATGAGCCGCTTTCACGGGAACTGGAAGCGCTTGCGCCCGTGAAGAAGAACGAATACACGGATCGCCTCCTGGCGGCCGCGCGCGAGATGGTCCATTTGGCTGAGGACTTGGTCTCGGGTCGGCGCCGGGAAATCGCGGACTCAAAAGGCGAGCTGAGGCTCGGACTGGCCGGCGGAGGCGAGGCCCAAGGCCGGGTCGATCATGCCGAGGGCGAGGCCGTCATCCTGATCTCGCAGACGGGCGCGAAAACCAAGGTGGATTTCTCGCAGATCGCCTCCGAGGAATTCCTCCGCGAAGGAACGCTGCCGATCGCCGAAGTGGCGTACCAGGCGCTTTCGGGGGATGCCGGGAAGGCGCTGACCCAGGCTCTTCGGGACGCCGGCACCCGGGAGCAGAATCTCCTGTGGGTTCCGGTCCTCGCCCGACTCGCGCGGCTCGCAGTTCGGGAGTCGGCCAAAAGCCTCGCCTTGAGAGCCGAGGCGTCACTCCCGGGCCCCGCGACGAAGAAGGAGATCCTCGCGGAACTGACGGGGTACCCGGCCTTCCAAGGGGCGCTCGAGGCCATGACCCGTGCCGAGAAGGAGGTTCTCGCGCTCTACCCCTCCCTTTCCGCTGAATTCGGAGAAGCCCGAAGGGAGGGCGAGGCACTCGACACGCTGCTCGATAGGCTGTATTCCCGCGTGGCCGCCGCCTATCCCGGTAGCGCAGCGTGTCCGACCGCGGCCACCCTCCTCCTGGCGGGGTTTCTTGCGAACCTCGAAGAAGGGCACGACGACCTGATCGCCAAGCGCGGCTGGATCAACTACAGCTGGGAACTCCGACCGGATACCGCGACCCGTGACGAGCGGCTCCAGCACTGGGATGTCCTGGAGGGCGGCGGTTGCGTCCTCCGGGATGCCGCCGGACCCCGGAGCCTGATCATGGGTCGTCCCCACCCCCGCACCGCGGAAGGGCTGCTCCTGAAGTACGACTTTGAGCCGCTTGGGGAGCACGGAGCCGCGGCCGAGTGGCGTCTCCATCTGAAACGGGAGGGAGGGCAGAATAGCTACCTGCGCTTCGATCGCGAGAGCGTCAGCCTCTGGCCGTTCGGGCTCGGCTCCTCGGCGCCGGAGGCTCCCTTGGCGTCGGCCCAGATCCCGCATCCCACGACTGAACCTGCAACCCATACCTGCGTTCTCATTCCCGCGGAGGGACTCCATGTTTTCTTGGACGGATCGCTCCTCACGACGTTCGCCAAGGACGACGCGATCATTCCAAGCCAACCCTCGCTCGTGGTGCTTCACGCGAAACTGTCGGCCCGATCCATTCAGGTAAAGAAGAAGCCGGGAACACCGGACAAATAGTGGCCATGAAATTGACTCTGGAGGGAAAGGTGGAGCTGTCACTTCGGATGCGGTTCTTCGGTGCTGCCGTTATCGCCGTCCTCTACTCCGTTGGCGGGTGCAGGATGGGGGACGCCAAGCGCG
>DATGFI010000787.1:0-9250 GCA_035309205.1 Planctomycetota bacterium
CGATTCCTGCGTGAGGACGCTTCCCAGGGCGAGCATCCCACCCCTGCCGAACTTCTTTGCGCCGTCCACGCGCCGGAATCCGGCCCCCTGAATGCCGGCGATCCCATAGTGTGCGGCGAGGAGCTCGTTGACGTGGACAAAGTCGCCGTCGATCAGCTCATGGGCGGGCCGGCCGCCTTGGAGCATCTCGCGGAAGAAGAGCACCGTTTCCTCGAAGAGGGCTTCGCGCAGCCGGTCGTCGAAGGTCGGGAAGAGCTTCTCGTTCTTTTCGCGGTTCTTGCGGAAGTCCTTCACGTGGAGCCACTGCGCCGCGAACTCGACGCAGAGACCGCGAATCCGCGGGTCCCCCACCATGCGGCCGACCTGCTCCGAGACGACGGCCGGATCGCGCAGCCGGCCCTCGGCCGCCAGCCGGCGCAGCTCGGCATCCGGCGTGCTGGCCCACAGGAAGTAGCTCAGGCGCGTCGCGAGTTCCCAGTCGGAGACCGGCTGGGCCTCCAGCCCCGGCGCAGGACTCTCCAGGCGGAAAAGGAACGCCGGGGACACCAGGAGCCGGGCCAGGACGAGGCGGAACGCCTCGGAGTGCGCCATCGACTTCTGGCGCAGTTCCCGATAGAGGGACCGGATCTGCGCCTCTTCCGGACCGGCCAGCGGACGCCGCCAGACCTCGGCCGCGAAACGCACGAGCGCGTCGATCTGCGACGGCTCGGAGGCGACGACGGCCTGCTCGAACTCCTCCGCTCGCTTCCGGAACGGTTCCCGGAGGCCTTCGAAGTAGCGGACCGCTTCCGCCCCGCCGTCCTGCGTCACGAAGCCGATGAAGAGCGGCAGGTTCTTGTGCTCGGTCACCGGCCACTGGGAAATGAAGCGATGTTCCTCCCAGAGCCGCTCGAGGCGCTTCGCCTGGGCGTCGTCGAGGAAGAGCCGGACCAGGGGCTCATCGTCCCGGTGGAAGAGTTTGAGGCAGACCACCTCGTCGTCGGGAACGACGTGCGGATAGCAGAGGAAGAGCGGGAAGCATCGGCGGAACTCATCGAGTCCGGCCGCCAGCTTCTTCGACGCCGCCCCGGTGGCGACGCAGCCCTGCTTCCCGTCCAGGACGCGCAAGGGCGGCTGGTCGGAGGTCGCGAGCTGGAACTGGACTCCGCGGTCGCCGCCGGCCGGATCGACCCTCGCCTCGACCACCAGTTCGTGCTCCCGGAAGAGGGCCGAGGGAAGGCGGACCTCCACGCTGGAATTCGCGGGCACGACGAGGTCGCCGTCTGAGCTGAAGCGCGCCGCTGCCAGGCCGTAGGCGGTGGCCGGACGCGCCTTGGAGAGCTGACGGAGGTCGAGGCCGCGGATAAAGGCGCCGTCGACGGAGACCAGACTGTCGTAGAGGACGCGATCCGGCGTCTTCTCCTTCGACGGCCGATCCCCGCTGAGCAGGGCTTGCACCTCCTTGGCCAGCTGGGGATCGCGGGAGACGCGCCACTTGCCCAGCACCGAGTCGGCCGGGAGGCCGAAGGTCGCGGCCGGGCTCACGTTGCGTTTGGTCGATCCCATCACGAAGCGCCACTGCGCGTGGCCTTCCAGGATCCGATCCGCGCAATCCTTCGCCAGGTCCCAAGAGCGTTTCTGGCCCTCGAGCTCGGTTACCGCCAGATTCACCTCCGTCAAATCGCAGACGTGGCTCCCGTCGCGGGGATCGACCGCCGCCAGGACCACGTCGCCGGCAGCCAGGGTCAGATCGCGCGGCGGGACCTTCGTGCCCTGACCGGGGTTCGTGACGCCCTCCGCCGGGAACGCCGATCGGTCGCCGCGGCGCACCTCGATGAACCAGAGGATCCCGTTGCCGCAGCCCGGGTGGACGTGGTTGATCTGGGCATCGATGCGGAAGCGGCCGGCCGCAGGGCAGGTCCAGGCGGCGGCAACGAAGCGGTCCGGCGAAGGATGGACGACGATTTTGTGGGGATTGGCCAGGCCGGGAATGTGCTCGGCCTTGTCCGAGGTATTGGCGACGGCGACGGGCAGCTCGCCCGCCTTGGAGCGCCAGCCCTTGATCGCAGGCCATTTGGGGTTGCCGGGTTCGGGAACGTCGAGCGGCTCCAGCACGACCGCGGGGACCATCGTCGCAGGATCCAATTCGGTCGACGGCGCCGCCACCGGACCCAGTGCGAGGATGTCCTTCCAGCGCTTGAGGAGGACCGGGTCGAGGCCCTCTGCGGATCCCGAGCCGTCCAGGGCGGCCAGGTATGCCGCCGTGTCGGCGAACACGCCCTTCAGGTCGACCTCGTAGCGCGCCGCGATCTGGGCATAGTCCCGGAGGAGCACAGGCGACTCCTTGCCGGCGGTGAAGCGCGGCTGGCGCCAGACGACCTCGCCGCCGCCGGACGTTTCGAGCGTCGAGAGCCGGACGGTCACGTCGCTTTTCCCCGCAACGGGCTTGGGCTGGATCCGAAGCGTCTGGGCCTCCATGAAGGTCGGCGTCGCGGCTTCCTGCCGGGTCAGCTTGCCGCCGCCGTAGCTGCCGATCTTGTTCACGCGCCACAGGGATTCCTGCCAAGCGGTGATTTCGGCGACGAGGCCGTCGACATCGCCCGGGGCGGCCTTGCGGTAGCGGGCGCGAATCCGGTCGAGCGGGAAGGAAGGATCGGTCGAGGCGAGCGCCTGCCGGAGGATGCCCAGATACTTGACGTTCACCTTCTCCTTGGCGGCGATCGCTTCCACGCTCGGTTCGTTGCGGTGCTTGATCAGCGCCGCGATGAAGGGCTTCACGACCAGCTTGCCGTCTTTCGTGTAGGCCGAGAGGAAATTGCGGAGCGCCGCGGTCGCCTCATCGGTCCAGTCCCGCTGCGTCTTGGACGTCGAGAACCGGAAACCGTCCGGCAGGAGGACGGCGTGGCCGGCGACCTCCTTGGCAGCGCTCAGATACTTTCCCAGGAGGGTCGGCGAGGTGACCAGGGCGTCACCCGAGTTGGTGAAGCCTTCGCCCGCCGCGCCGTCCGCCGGAAAGTCGCGGGCGGGCTCGAGGTCGACCCCAGTCAGATCGCGGATCGTGTTGTTGAGCTCGGCATTGCTCAGCCGTCGAACAACGACGCGCCCGGGGTCTCCGGCCCGGGCCCGGGCTTCGACGTCCAGCATCGCGCGGACCCAGGAAGTGATGGTCGACCTTTCCTCAGCGCTGGGCTGAGGGCTTTTCTTGGGCGGCATCTCGCCGTTTTCGAGATTCTCGATGACCAGGGGCCAGGGCTTGAGGTCCGTCGCGATCGCAGCCAGACTGCCGTAGCGCTCGAGGTCCAGGTCGCCTTTCTTCTTTTGAGTCGAATGGCAGCCCAGGCAGTACTTCAGCATGAGGGGCTGGACTTTGCCGGCATAGTCGGCGGCAAGATCGCGATCGGGGCCGGCAGCGGAGCCGGCGAAGGCGATCAGGAGCAGGAGGGGTTGGAACGATCTCAAGGGGCTCTCCCGGCGCTGTCGATCCCGCGATCCAATACGGTATACCGTATACCATACGTCCGCCAGCGGCCGGAAGTGGAACAAAATGACGGAGACGCGACGGGCTCAGCCGAGACCGTCCTTGAATTTGATCGTCGCATGCGCCCCGTTGCAGAACGGCTTGTTGTCCGAAGCTCCGCAGCGGCAGAGCGTCACGCGATTGCGAACCTCGTAGGGGTTGCCGTCCTCCGACACGACCGGGATCCCGCCGCGGACCCACAGGGGGCCGCTGCATTTGAGCGCGGGATCCTCCACGATGCCGATCGACGGCGGAAGCTCGGACTCGATCGTCTTGCCGGTCTTCTTGTCGCTCACGACCAGCCGGCCGGCGGGACAATGCTGCGCCTCCCGGATCGCCAGAGCCCGCGCGTCGGGATCCGCGGTCTTCTCGATCAGTCCCCAGATCTTGCCCGCCGGATCGCAGAAGCGGGCAAAGGCGCAGAGTTCCTCGGCGTCCTGAAGGTTCAGGCCGGGGCCTTCGGTCCTCTGGGCCTGCTCGTCATAGGGCGCGCGGCTGGCGCCTTCCTTCGGATCCCAGCGGGCCTTCCCGTGAGAGCCGTCGCAAAAAGGCTTCTCCTTCGATTGGCCGCAGCGGCAAAGATGGATTTCGTCTTGCGCCGGAAAGGACTTGCCCTCGACCCAGTCCCAGGAGAAGCCCTCCTTGTTCGGAGTGATGGTCTGGATCTGCAGGGGGACGCTTCCGCTGACGACGTAGGGTCCCTTCTTGGTGACGACGATCTTGGCCTTCTTCTTGGCCATGGGTCCTCCCTTCCAAGAGACTGATTTCACCTCCGGCCCTCGGCGCGGTCAAGGAGGATCGGCCGCGCGTTCAGGACTCGGCCTCCGCGGCCTGTTCCTTCAGGAGCCCGACCAATTCCAGGAGCCGCTCGGCGATCGAGCACTGGATCCCGCGAGTGTCCTCGGCCGACAGGCTGAGCAGAGCCTGGATCGAGCGGAGCAGAACGGCCGACTCCTTGTAGCCCGAGACCCTGCAGGCCTCGGACATCTCCCGGGCGATGGACCGGGCTCGCTCGCGCAGCGGCCCGTGCCAGAAGTTGATGAGGAGGCCGCGCACCGCCTCCTCGAGGGTCCGGATCGAGCCCGGGAAGTCTCGATGGACCTCCGCACCGGAAAGGGACGGCTCGCCCGGGGGCCGGATGAGATGCGTCATGGCCAGTTCTCCACGATTCGACGGCCCCGGTCTTCCCCCCAGCCGACCATCGGCAGGAGGCCTCTTCTCATACCTCCGAATCGCGAGATCGGAATGCAGACCATGTAAAGGATCCAAGAAGGCGGCTTCGGTGGTTCATCATCTGTTCACCCCAACCCCATGCCAAATTTGCATTCATAGGACACATTGAGGTCGATCTGCGCGAGAGGGGGCTTCATGACTCCGGAAACCCGCGGCCCGGCCATTCCAAACGTCCGCGAACCCGAATCCCGATCCAGCCCGGACCTGGAAGAAACCGTCGCGTTCCTCGATTGCGCCGGACGCAGCTCCGTCCAGGGCTATCGCGCCGTCACCGCCCTTCTCAACCGCAGCAGCGCTCAGCCCGGGGCCCTCTTTCTCATCGTCCGCCACCTCGACCGGATCGATGGATCGCTGACCGGCTTCGTCCTGGGCCTCGAGTCGATCCTGCGGACATCCCCTCGTTCGGTCCTCCTGGGCGACCCAACGGGGGTCGCGCCCCTGGTCCTCACCTGTTCGGAGCGCGACCGCCGCGTCCGCCCGATCCGGGCCTACGAAGGCCGCGGAAGGATCCTCGTCGTGAATCCTTCGGCCGCCGCCGGAGCCATCCTATGCGCGGTGCTCGAAGCGTTCGGACGGACTTGCACGCTCGTCCACACCGGTATCGACGCCCGGGCGGCGTTTGCCGCGAACGCCTTTGACCTGGTCCTGCTCGACCTCGACCTGCCCGGCCTCCAGTCGTACGCGGTCGCGGAGCTCCTCAAGTCCCGGACCTGTCCTCCGATTCAGGTTGCCGTCACGGGAAACGACGAGGTGTGGAACCTGGAGAACAGCGTGCGTTACGGATTCCGACGGGTCCTGTCGAAGCCGTACTCCGTCGCCGAGATTCTGGGTTTGACCGAAGGAGCTGCGCTGAGGTGCGGCGGCTGAGTCCCCGATCGCGCTGTGGCGTGGGGCCTGGAGGCGGCGAGCACCCGCTTCGACACCGGGAGGATGAAGCCGCCTCCCACCGCCCCGGCGACCGGCTATTTCTTCGCCTCGGCCGCAGCCTTCATGTCGGCCAAGCCCTTCTCGAACATCCCGCCGACCATCTGGTCCATGTTCATGAACATGCACACCGCCTTGCTGATGAAGTTCTTGCGGCCCGACATGGCCCAGGTCACGCCGGTCTCGGCGCCGACCGGCTTGAACGAAAACACCACGTCGTTCGTGCCCTCCATCGGCTTAAAGAACTCCAGTCGCATGCGGATCGTTTCGTTCGGCTTGGACTCGGTGATCGTCATGCGCCCTTCGCCCACCTCCTTGTTTCCCGCCCAGCTGTAGGAGGCGTTCACGCCGGATCCCGGCCCCTCGTAAGAGCGCTTCATCGCCGGATCGACCTTCTCCCACGGCGACCACTGGCTCCACTGGTGGAGGTCGTTGACCAGCGGGAAGACCGCAGAGGCAGGTGCGGCGATCGTCGCGGAACGCGTGACCGTAAAGTCCGACGGCTGCATCGAGACGATGATCATGAACACGCCCACCACCACGACCAGGGCGCCGAAGATCTTCAGCGGGATGGATCCCTTCTTTTTCGGGGCTTCGAAACTGTCGGCCATAGCTCATCTCCTTCGGAAAGGGCGGACATTCTACCCCAGTAGTCTTTTGGAAACGAGCCTTTCAGGCCGATATTGTTCCTCGCGTTTGGCAGGGCCCGATCTCCTTGGCGGGAACCTCGCAGGAGGGAAGGAATCCCGGACTCCCGCCGGGCCCCCTTCCCATTTCGCCTCCTTGCCGTCCTCCCTCTCCGGACGTTCGGCAGGATCGACGACCTCAGACTGCGCCGCGACAGCGGACATCCACGAGGAAATTCGGGGTTCCCTCCCCTTCCTTCCGGGAAAGCTTCAAATTCCCCACGCGTCGGGGACTTCCGGGGATGGAAGCTTCCCCTTGAGATACAGCATTCGGGCTGTCAGCATCGCAAAGGCCCGTCGCAAGGGTGAGATCGCGGCCTCGCCCTCATGAAGCGCAATCAGGGAGAGGGCGGCCTCGAACGTGGAGCGGCCCTGCTCGTCGTGCTGAGCCCGAACGCTCCAGAAGGACGGAGGCCCCGGCGGCAGCGCGACGCAGGGAAGATCCGCGATAACCGGCAACCGGCGGCTCATGTGGGCGCACTGGCGCCAGCTGCCGTCGAGCAGGACAAAGCCCCGCCGCTTCCGCGGTTCCGGATGCAGCGTCGGCGCCCCCTCCCGGGGATAAACCAGAATCCATTCGATCGCGGGGTCCTTGAGGGGACCCGGATCGAAAGCGGGCTCGCGCATTCCGACCGGCAGGACGAGCGTTCCTTCGGCCATCCGCGCAAAGAGACGGCCGGTGTTCGTGGGCTTCCAGGTTTCCCGGACGTGCTGGATGATCGCGACCGGAGTCGAGAAGCGCGCTCGGGGCAGTTGGGAACAGGCACAGGTCGCCGGTGGCAGCCCGCAGCCCCCGCAACGCGGCTTGCGCTTGATTCGCAGATGACTCACGCCGCTATCCTATCCTCCCCCGTCGATTTTCGCCCCGGGTCCTGCACGGATTGCCAATGAGACGTAACCGGGCTTGCCGGACGCGCTATAACAAGGACAAGGATCCAGAGGGAGAGCCGCATGAAGAGCCTGTCCCGCCGAGCATTCCTCCGCGGCACCGGAGTCGCGGTCGCCCTTCCCCTCCTCGACGCGATGACCCCCGCCTTCGCCGCTCCGCGGAAGGTCATCCGCCGCCTGGTCGGGATGGAGACGAACATGGGCATCCTTCCCCAGTTCTTCTTCCCCGAGAAGGCCGGACGCGACTACGTCGCGCCCCCCTACCTCGAGCGCCTGGCCGCCTTCCGCAGCAACATGACCGTCTTTTCCGGGACGAGCCTGCCAGGGGTGACCGGTGGCCACGCCGCGGACCGCTGCTTCCTGACCGGGACTCCGCATCCTGAACGCGGCGGATTCCGCAACTGGGTCTCTCTGGACCAGGTCGCCGCGGAACAGATCGGCGGGGATACCCGCTTTCCGTCTCTGGTGCTTGCGATGACCAGCGAAGGCGGGATGACGCTGTCCTTCACCCGCAGCGGCGCCGCGATCACCGCCGAACGCAGCCCCAGGAAGGTCTTCCAGCGGCTCTTCGTCCAGGGCAAGCCCGAGGAAGTCGAGGCGAACGCCGAAGCGATCCGCCAGGGGCGCAGCATGCTGGATTTCATCGGCGACCAGAGCAAGCGACTCGGCCAGACGCTTTCGGCGGCCGACCAGCAGCGCCTGGATCAGTACCTGACTTCCGTCCGCGACCTTGAAAAGCGATTCCAGAGCGCGGAATCCTGGGAATACAAGCCCAAGCCCAAGGTCGACGCGCCTCCGCCCGTCGACATCGACGACGGCCGCGAGTTCGTGAAGAAGACTCGGCTCATGATGGACGTCATCAAGCTCGCCCTTGAAACAGACTCGACGCGCGTCGTCTCGCTGTTCATCGATACGACCGTCATCCACAATATCACGCACCACGGCAACCGACCCGAGGCGATCGCCGAGCTTCGCGCGAAGGAAGAGCAGCAGTTCGACGCTCTCGCCTCGTTCCTCGGAGCACTCGACGGGGTCCGGGAGGAAGGGCAGACGCTGCTCGACCGGACCCTGTGCCTGTACGGCACGAACATGGGCAGCGCCAATTCGCACTCCAACGTCAACCTCCCCGTGCTCCTGGCGGGCGGCGGTTTCAAGCATGGCCAGCACCTGGCCTTCGACACGAAGAACAATTATCCGCTCACGAACCTCTATCTGTCGATACTCCACCGCCTCGGCATCGAGACCGGCGAATTCTCGACGGCGAAGGGCACCATGACCGGACTGGAGCCCGCATGAGCCTCGCGCTCGCCGCGCTGCTCCTGGGGCTCCAGCAGGATCCCAAGCCGTACCTGGAGAAGCACTGCGTCGAGTGCCACGACGCCGAGACGAAGAAGGGCAACCTCGACCTGACCGCGCTTCAGCCCGACTACAGGAACCCCGAAACGTTTGGCCGCTGGGTGAAGGTCTACAATCGTGTCCAGTCCGGCGAGATGCCTCCCAAGAAGCATGCCGCGCCCCCCGTCCCCGAGACGGAGGCGCTGGTCGGCTCGCTGAAGAAATCGCTGCTGGCGGCCGACCGCGCGCGCCTGGACGCCCAGGGTCGGACCCCGGTGCGACGGCTCACCCGCAGCGAGTACGAGAACACGGTCCGCGATCTCTTCGATCTCCGGCGGATCATCCTGGCCAGCACGCTCCCCGCCGACGGAATGGCCAACGGCTTCGACAAGAGCAGCGAGGCGCTCGATCTTTCCCACGTCAACCTGTCCAAGTATGTCGAGGCCGCCGACCAGATTCTCGATATGGCCATCGCGACTACGCCCAAGGCGCCGACGCCGCAGCTCCAGCACATCTCCCTCGCAAAGCACGTCGGCCATATTCTCGGCAACGGCGATGCGGTGCTGCTCCAGGGCAAGGAACTCGATCCGCTCTATCCGCCCGCCGGAGAGCAGGGCCACCTCGACCAGGGCGCCCACGAGCGAATGGGGTCCTTCAATCGCGGAAGCACGGTCGGGCTCTTCCGCCA
>DATGFI010000788.1:0-10818 GCA_035309205.1 Planctomycetota bacterium
TCGCGAAGGCGATGGCTGGAGGGAGACCGAGTCCAAGGAGCCCGGAAAAACGAACATCGAGATCACGAGCTCGGATCCCCGGGTCCTGGTCGAAATCGCCAAAACCCATCCCGATGCCCGCATCCGTGGGGAAGCGCAGACCCGGGTGACCGACCCGGCCGCGCTCCCTGAAATCATCAAGGTCGAGAAGGACGCCTCACTTCGCCGCAGGATGGTGGAGCGGGTCACCGACGAAGCCCTTCTCCGGAGCCTCGCCCAGAACGATCCCGATGACGGCATCAGGCAGTCCGCCGCGTCGCGGGCCGACATGATCAAGACCGTCGACCCCAAGCACCCCGAGTTTGGCGGCTGGTCCGCCTGCAAGCCCGGAACCTGGGTCCGCTGGAAGGTCGAGATCAAAACCAACGGTGAAAAGTCCTCGGTGGAGATCGTTCGGACCTTGCTCGAGTGCTGCCCCGATCGGGTGGTCCTGGAACAGAAAGTCGCCGCGACCGGCCAGGCTCTTCAGGGGCTGCCGAAAGACTTTCTGACGCGTTTCGATGTCGCCTACGGACGGAAAGTCGAGGACCAGGGCACGATGCAGCTGCAAGGGAAGACCCTGAAGTGCACCTGGGTCCGTCATAATTTTCAGCGCGGCGGAGACATTGCCGCCGTCCGGCGGTGGCTGAACAGCGACGTGCCGGGCGGGGTCGCACGGATCGACATGGACGTCAGCCCGGAAGGACAGCCCCTGAGTACGCTGATGGCCGTCGCGACCTCCTGGGAGCGAAAGTAGTGAAACTGAAGCCAATCTTGGCGCACTAGCGCCCCCGAAGGGAGGGAATCCGAAAGACTGAATTCTTTGGTCGAACATCCCGTATAATGGGATGTATGGACCGGCGCGAGTTCCTGAGGGCGGCCGCCATCGGGGCCTCAGCTCTGTCGTTTCCGGCTGCATTGGCGCGTCAGGACAAAAGCACTACCTTTGAAGAGCTGACCCGCGAACAGGTCGAAGCGATCGACAAGGGACTTCGCTGGCTCGCGAAGAACCAGTACAGCACGGGGGGCATCGGGTCTACCTGCCAGGTCGCCTTCACGGGTCTGGCCGGTCTGGCGTTCCTCGCCAACAACTCGACTCCGTACCGCGGAACCTACGCCAAGAACGTCCGCGATGCCCTCAAGTTCATCCTCCGGAACACCTCGAAGGTCGGCTATATCAATGAGGCTGCGGGGCGGGGCCTGGGCGGTTCCGGCATGCATGGCCACGGCTATGCGACCTGGTTCCTCGCCGAGCTCTACGGCATGTGCGGGGAAACTGCCGACTTGGGCGACGACAGCGTTAAAGAGAAGCTCCAGAAGGCCGTGAAGATCATCGGCGAAAGTCAGGATCCCAACGGCGGCTGGACCTATGAGCCACAGCCCTACGGCCACGAAGGATCGGTGACGGTCACGCAGGTCCAGGCCCTGCGGTCGGCGCGCAATGCCGGGATCGCGGTGGACAAGAAAGTGATCGAAAAGGGGCTCGATTACATCAAGAAGTCGACCCATTCCGACGGCACGATCGCCTACAGCCTCGGCTCCCGGGGCTCCGGCGGTACCTACGCGCTGACGGCCGCCGGCATGTGCGTCTTCTCGCTTTACGGCGCTTACGACGCTCCCGAGGTGAAGCGAGGCATGAACGCGCTCATGGAGTTCCTCACCGGTCGCCGCGGCCGCGGCGGGCATCACGACTATTATGCCCACCTATACGCCGGCCAGGCCTGCTTCTACGCCAAGTCGAAGGATCCCGCATTCTGGACGAAGGGATACGCAACGATCCGCCAGGAGCTGCTTGCCGCCCAGGAGCGCGACACGGGCTGCTGGTCCCAAGACGGATACGGCGGGGCTTTCGGCACGGCCTGCGCGACCCTCGTCCTCCAGATTCCCTACCGGTATCTCCCCATCTTCCAGGATTAATTCAAAGGCCCACGCTCCTTTCCTGCTTAGAGGAAAGAGAGATGACCGATCCACGACCGACCGTCCCTTGCGTCGCCTGCGCGGAGACGATTCTGGCGGAGGCCAGGAAGTGCCGGTACTGCGGGGAACTCCAAGAAAGGCCCAGGCTGCGGCCCAAGAGAGCCTACCGGCCTCCGGATTCCGAGGCGACGAACATCCTGATCCTGGGGATTCTCGGAGTCTGTCTCTGCGGCATCCTCGGCATCTTCGCCTGGACCAAGGGAAATGCGTACGTGGATGCCTGCCGGTCGCTCGGATGCGAACCTCGCGGTAGCGCCGTGGCCGGGCGCATTCTAGGGATGATCGCAACGGCCCTCCTGGTGCTGGGGGCGCTCGGGGGAACGGCGAAGCTTGTCTCGCGCCACTGAGAGTCGGCGGATCGATCCGAAAAAATCCCTGAACTCTTTCCCTGGTGGTAGTCTAGATGCAGCGGGTCTATTTACGGGTAGGGAGCTTGCGGCCAGCAGGTATGACGGAACCCCAGCCGCCTTCGGACTCAGAACGAGATGCCGCCCTCCGCCGGGTCGCGGACCGCCTCACGGTGATCTGCGGCTTCGGGGAACTTCTCCGCGACGGCGCCTACGGCTCGGTCACGCCGGAGCAGCAGCGGGTGCTGGACACCCTTGCCAAGGAAGCGCGCGAGGCGGGAACCCTCTTCCAGCAGCTGCTGCAGGAACGAAGCCAGAAACGGACGCCTCCAGGGACGACTTAATCGGACTTGCGCCGCTCGCGGGCGTAGCTGACGAGCTCCTGGAATCCCCGGCCGGTCTGCGTTCCCGTCACCGTCACCGGACCCTCCCAGATCGATTCCTGGTCGCCCAGAACGGACAGTTCGCGATCCTTGAAGACAGGTTCGATCCGAAGCTTGAGCGGTCCGGCCTCCAGCGTCCAGGCGACGGGATAGCGCACGCGGGTCTTTGATTCCCAAATGCCTTCCGCGGTGGCCGAGAGGGGGTAGACGCGGCGATCATGGGTGGCTACCCCGCGGATCCCGGCCCCCGATTTGAGGTCCCGCAGGACATACGCATTCACATTGCTGCCGTCGTCGAGCTGCAGCCCCCACCAGCTCCACCCGATCGTCGGCTCGGTCCACGTCGCCCCCCACTGATGGTCGTACCAGAAGCTTCCCTTGGCTTTCCGCCCTTGAACCGTCCCCCTCGCCTCGAGTCGCGGGACCGTGTAGTAGTGCATCTCCTCCGGACTCCCGACCCCCGTCAGGCCGGTTCCTTCGACGGCCATGAACTCGGAGATGGAATGAAGTTCGACGTCGACGTCGCCGGTTTTGAGCCGATAGCGACCGACCCCGAGGCGTTCGAAGACGTCGTCGCCATATCGCACCCGGAGGGGATCGCCGCCCCTTTCCACAGGCTCGCCGGGAATGACTTCATGCGGCTTGGGGAGCTTGGCCTCGCCGCTGAGGGCTTTCACCAGAGGAAGGATCTCGGCGCCGGCCGCGGAGCGCGACCGGCGGGCGCCGGTCGCCATGTTCGTCAGGTCGTAAAGCTGGTAGCGCGTGATGGGGAAACCTGGCTTCCAGGTCCGGAAGAAGCTCGAGAAGCAGCACCACTTCTCTCCGTCCTCGTCTTCCAGGAAACCCCAGTGGTACCACCATTCGACACGGACCTCAGCGTGGACCCCTTCTTCGGCCTGGGGGTCGAAGCCCCACGTGGGCATAGGGGTCACGCAGCCGGCCAGGAGGAGCAGAAGCGGGAGAAACGGCCTCATCGGGGGGAGTCTACCACGAGAGATAAACCGTCCCGGCTGTTTTTTTCCAACAGGCCGGCCGAAACGGCTTTGTTCTGTCGGAGGATTTCCATGAAGCATCTGCTTTCACCGCTCCTTTTGCTGAGCTCCGCCTTGGCGAGTCCGCCCCGGGAGCCGGACGATCTTCCCCGCATCGAAAGTGTGGTTCCCGCGGCTCGGCAGCCCCATGCGGCCGACCCGGCCGTCATCTGGTACGACTCTTTCGACGGCCCCGACTCCACCCAGGACGCCTATTTCGATCTGGCTCCGGCAAACGCGAAACGCAGCGATCAGCAAGCCCTCGGCGGCGCCGGCCGGTCGATGGAGCTCTTCTACGGGAAAGGGAAGCAGGGTACGGGCAACCGCAAGATCCTGTTCGGCGACTCCCCCTTCGGGAAGCCCCTCCGCAAAGGCGAGAAGTTCACCGAGATCTACTGGCGCCACTACGTGAAACACCAGAAGGGCTGGACTGGCGATCCTGCCAAGATGAGCCGCGCCACGGGCTTCGTATCCGATTCCTGGAATCAGGCCTTCATCCTCCATGTCTGGGGGAGCGGGACGACGCTCACCCTGGATCCGGCCCGAGGCGTCCGCGACGGGAAGGTCGTGACGACGAAGTACAACGATTTCCCCAATCTCAAATGGCTCGGTAACAGCCCCAGCGGGAAGTTCCCGGTCCATTCAAGCGAGGAGGCGGGCCGATGGATCTGCATCGAGGCCCACCTCAAGCTCAATACTCCGGGAAAGGCCGATGGTCTCGCCGAGCTCTGGGTGGACGGCGTCCTCGACGCCGAGCGCCGAGGCATGGACTACCGCGGCAGCTACGACGCGCACACAATCAACGCCGTGTTCCTCGAGGCCTACTGGAATGACGGTTCGCCGGTGGATCAGTACCGCTGGTACGACGATTTCGTGGTGAGCACCAAGCCGATCGGTCCCATCGTTGCTCCCGCGAAGCCGACTCTGATCCTGGCCTCCAGCGCGCCTTGCGAGGTCAAAGTCGCGGACGACCGGACGGGGACCCGGGTGCGGTGGTCGACGAAGTCCGCGACGGGCAAGGCGACCGTGACGACCGCCCTGGAGTCCGGTCCGACCTACTATTGCCGTGTCCGGCACCCGGGCGGCGAGTGGAGTCCCTGGCACCAGCCCTTCCTCGTGGAGAAATAGCTGGGCGAAGCTCCCGCCGGGAGTCTATCGTAGCGTAGACAGATTCCCCGGAGGTCGAGCTTGCTGCTCCATGAAATGAAGTCGCCCGACGTCGCGGCGCTCTCCAAGGACACCCCCATCGTCGTCCCCATCGCCGCGCTCGAACAGCACGGCGCCCACATGCCGCTCTTCACCGACTCGCTTCTCTGCGGCGAAGTCGTGCGCCGGGTCGCCGAGCGCCTGAAGGACAAGGTCGTATTCACGCCGCTCCTGTGGCTCGGGAACTCGCATCACCACCTGGACTTCGCCGGGACGCTCTCGGCCGACCCGCGCACCTATCTCGATACCCTGGTCGGCGTATTTGAGAATCTGATCCACCACGGATTCAAACGGCTGGTCTTCTTCAATGGTCACGGCGGCAATATCACCCCCGGACAGCAGGCCATCTTCGAACTGCGCCAGCGCCACCGCGCGCGCCGCGACCTTCTCCTGCTCGCCGCGACCTATTGGCGGCTCGGCTCAAAGCCCACGAAGATCAGCTCCGGCATCCGCGAGGACCGCATGGGTCACGGGTGTGATTTGGAAACCTCGATGATGCTGCGTCTGGCTCCCCACCTCGTGGGGGATCACAAGAAAATCTCGCCGGTAGATTTCGGCGAGTCCTTCGAGCCGGCGGACCGCGGCTGGATCACCAAGGAGCGCAGCGCCCAGGGCCATGTCGGCGATCCGCGCAAGGCCAGCGCCGAGAAGGGTGAGGCGCTCTTCAAGGCCTTCACCGCCGACGCGGTCAAGTTCCTGGAGCGGGTCCTCGCGTGGGACGGCAGCTCCTGGAGCGGATGAGCGACGCCCAGCCGGCCCGGTCCAAGGCCTGGCGCTGGGGCGTCTGCCTCCTGCTCCTGGCCGCAACCTCCATCAACTACATGGACCGGGTGACGCTCGCCACCGCCGCCGGCCGCATCAAAGCGGAATTCGGCCTCACTCACGAACAATACGGCCAGGTGGAGGGGGGATTCAGCTATGCATTCGCCGTGGGCAGCCTGGTGTTCGGCGTGCTCGCCGACCGCATCAACGTGCGGAATCTCTATCCGGTAGTCCTGCTCCTGTGGTCGGTGGCGGGATTCGCCAGCGGGCTCAGCGGCAGTTACCCGGAGCTGCTCATCTGCCGGACGCTGCTGGGGCTGTTCGAAGCCGGGCACTGGCCTTGCGCCCTCAAGACGATCCACCGCATCCTCGAACCGAGGGACCGAGCCCTGGGCAATGGACTGCTCCAGGGAGGCGCCTCCATCGGCGCCATCCTGACGCCCATGCTCCTGCAGGCCTCGTTCGACCTGGGGAAGGGCTGGCGTCTGCCGTTCCAGATGCTCGGTCTGGCGGGACTGGGGTGGATCCTGTTCTGGCACCTCACGATCCGCTCCTCCGATTTGGCTGCGCCTCCGGCAGCCGGTTCCGGCAAGACTTCAGGGAGGGAATTCCTCGATGCGGTGCTGAGTCGACGTTTTGGGGCGCTCCTCATCATGATTTCCCTCATCAACAGCACCTGGCAGCTCCTACGCGCCTGGTTGCCGCTCTTCCTCCAGGAAGGCCGGGCATACCAGGAGGCGGAGGCGAACTGGTTTACGTCGGCGTATTACGGGGCGACCGATGCGGGGGTACTGACGGCGGGATTTGTCGCCTTGCGACTCGTGAGGGCCGGGAAGTCTATCCATACCTCCCGCGTCCTCGTTTTCGCCGGCATGTCCGCCCTGGCGATGCTCACGCTCCTGGCCGGGAATCTTCCGAAGGGACTCCCGCTCCTGGGGATTCTGCTCCTGGTGGGATTCGGAGCGCTCGGCGTCTTTCCCTGCTACTACTCCTTCGCGCAGGAGATGCCCGCCGCTCATATCGGCAAGATCAACGGCATCCTGGCCACCTGCGGCTGGCTGGTGACGGGGCGCATCCAGGAGCTGTTCGGCTCAATGGTCGACCGGCGGCAGTCGTACGATTTGGGGGTGGCTATCGCGGGGTGCGCGCCGTCGCTGGCGCTGGTTCTGTTCCTCGTGCTGTGGACGCGGGATCCGGTCGAGAGGAGAATCTCATGAACTCGCTTCCGTCCCGTCGCGACGCCCTCAAGACGGGCGCAGCCCTGGTCGGTTCGGCTCTGGTCTCTCCCTTCCGCGGGAAGCGCATCGCCTCCATCAACACTGCATACTATCTCCGGTCCCACGCGTACCACATCGCCGGGCGTTTCCTCCACGGGTATCCGGTCAACGGAGTTCACCATCAGCCGGAATGGAAGCTGGCGCGGATGTTCAACGATCAGTTTCCCCTCAACGACCTCAGTCGCGGGCTTGCGACGAAGTTCGGCTTTGAGATCTCCAAGACCGTCGCCGAGGCCCTGGGAGAATCGGGCGGCCTGGACGTCGACGCGATCCTCCTGGTCGGCGAGCATGGTCAGTACCCGAACAACGAGACCGGCCAGAAACTCTATCCCCGGCACCGGCTGTTCATGGAAATCGTCGACACCTTCAGAAAGTGCGGAAAGTCCGTTCCCGTCTTCAGCGACAAGCATCTCTCGTACGACACGAAGCAGGCCGTGGAGATGGTGGCCGCGTCGCGCGAGCTCAAATTCGGATTGATGGCGGGCTCCTCGCTCCCGGTCACCTGGCGCCGGCCGGAGCTGGAGCCGGCGATCGGGACGCCGATTGCCGAGGCCCTCGTCTGCGGGTATTCCGGCGGCGAGGCCTACATGTTCCACTGCCTCGAGGCGCTGCAGGTGCTGATGGAGCGGCGCTCGCCGCGGGAGACCGGCGTGAAGGCGGTGACCGGCCTGAGAGGGGACGCGGTGTGGAAGGCCGGCGACCAGGGTCTATGGTCGAGGGAACTGCTCGAAGCGGCTCTCGCCCGCAGCCCGAGCCGCAACTATGGCCATCCGGAGAACAACTGTCCCGATCCCTGGGCCTTCCTGATCGAGTACAAGGACGGGTCCCGGGGGACCTGCCTGCAGCTCACCGAGCACGTCGCAGACTTCACATTTGCGGGGCGGGTGAAAGGCCAGAAGGAGCCGATCTCGACGCTGTTTGAGCTGCCCGCTCCGCCCGGGGCGCGCTACTTCAGCGCGCTCACTTACCACATCGAGAAACTGTTCGGGACGGGGACGCCGCCGTACCCGGTTGAGCGAACGCTGCTGACGGGGGCCATACTCGACTACGGGATGCGCTCGCTGGCGGCCGGGGGGAAGCGAATGGAGGACGTGGCGATGGAGGTCTCCTACCCCCCGCCCTCCGAGAGCGGCTTCTTCAAGGGTCCCTCATCCGATCGCTGAAGGCGGATTTCCGGGGATTACCCTTTTATGGTGCAAGGATTGCGGGGCTTCGTGCAAATACCCCCGCAGCGATGGGAGGATCGATGACAGGACTTGCTTTGGCGCTCACGGCGTGCCTTTGTGTCCCTCAGCAAAAGGATCAGTGGGTCAACATCTCCGAAAGTGTGACCTCGAAAGTCGAGCAGAAGTGGCCCTTCCTCGCCGCGGGCATCGCCGTCGATCCCGCCTCGGGGGACGTGTATCTGGTCATCTCGGGCGCCGGCCTCTGGAAGAGCACGGATCACGGGAAGAGCTTCGATCAGGTCGACCAGGGGAAGGTGGGAGGCCGCTGCGAGACGGGAGCGGCGATCCAAGTGGATCCGATGGGCGGGGGGCGGCTCGCGTTCTTCCAGCTTGACGGCAAGGCTGCCTGGACCGGCGACGGAGGAAAGACGTGGAATCCCTGCAGCGACGGGGGCCGTCGCGGCTTCGACTTTGTCGCAGTCGACTGGTCCGACCCGAAGGCGCGCCGCATGTGGGGCGTACGGCACGAAAGCGGCGAGGTCGGTCTCCTGAGCGAGGACGCAGGCGCGTCGTGGAAGGCGCTGGACAAGGGATTCAAGACTTTCGGAGTCTTCGACTTCAATACGCTGGTGACTGGTCGAGGGAAGGGCATTGAACGCTCGACGGACGGCGGAGCGACGTGGTCGACGGTCTCGGACGTGAATCCCACGGGCAGGATCCTGTCCGTTTACAAGGGCGTCGGCTACTGGCTGACCGAGAAGGGCATCCTCGTCAGCAAGGACAAAGGCGCGACCTGGGCGCCGCTGACCGGCGCGGTAAGCGCATGGTTCGGCCCCATCTTCAAGGATGAGAAGCACTTCGTCGTGTTCGGCAAAGATGGCTTCTCTGAGACCCTGGACGGCGGGGAGACGTGGAAGGTGGCGGCGCCGCCGCCGGGAGAGAAGGGGATGACCGACAAGTGGTTCTCTAGCGTGGCTTGGGATCCGAAGGCGAACATCTTCTACATCTCGCGGATGGGGAAGCCGGCATTCAGGTTCGAACGCTAGAGAAAGCAACCGCTAGAAAGGACGCTCCCGGCAGGCGAACGTCGTAGCTTGACCGGCGTACGTCCAGCAACGGACGTGGTTTCGAGGCGCCCTGCCCGGGGCCGGCCCTGCCCGTGGTCCTCGTCCAGAGAAAGCCGGAGTGGAATTCCAAATCACCCGAATCAGGAGCCAAGATGATGGGCGACCTCAAGAACGCCAAGCTGCTCTACGCCAAAGGCCTGCTCTTCGTGATCCTGGGAGGTCTGGCGGCCGGCGCCCTGGTCCTCTCGCATCCCGACTGGCGGACCGCCGCGCTACTTGCCGTCGCCGTGTGGGCCTTCTCGCGCTCCTACTACTTTGCATTCTACGTGATCGAACATTACGTGGATCCCGGCTTCAAGTTCAGCGGACTCGGGGCCTTCGCGCTCTATGTCTTCAAGCGCCGGACCAACGGGAGCTCAGACTCTTGATCTCGCAGAGGATCGGACGCGGCGGAGTCCCCTGGAAGGATCTGCTCGTTCGGCCTGCCTGGGGACGGGGCGGATCGAATCCGTAGTCCAGGACTGATCCTGGGATTAGGCCCGCGAAGATCAAGGTCGCTCAGTCCCTGACGGGGCGAACGGCATCAGGTCCTCGCGGCCTTTCTGGTCGGGCGTGCGATGTTTTTGGCGCCCCCTGACCCCTTCGGCGCGTGTTACTTCAAGACAGGAGGTCCGGTTCATGCGCGTCGACCGACGTACGTTCCTCGGCACCGGAGCCGGCTTGGTCGGGTCATCGGTTCTTCCGTCCGCCGCGACGGCGTCCGCCGTCTCCGCTGCCGGTCCCCGGCTCAAGCTCAGCCTCGCCGCCTATGCGATGAGAAAGTACCTCGACCTCAAGGCGGCCACCATGACGCTCGAGGAGTTCGCGGAGAAGGCCGCGGAGTGGCACCTGGAGGCGATCCGGAAGGCGATCGGCTAATGGACGGCGATCCTCTGTTCGGAGCAGGTGAACGGTTCGGGTGATGCGAACCACGGGAGAACAGCGATGAAGCGAATTGCCCTCGTCTTGTGCGTCCTGGTCCTGGGGCTCGGCGCGTCGCCTCAGGATAAGAAGAAGCAGATCCTCTTCTTCACCAAATCGTCCGGCTTCGAGCACAGCGCCATCAAGAAGAAGGGCGACGAGCCCAGCCACGCCGAGAGAATCCTCCGCGAGCTGGCCCAAAGGAACAACTGGGAGGTGACCCAGACCAAGGATGGCGGCGTCTTCACGAAGGACAATCTCGCCAAGTTCGACGCCTTCTTCTTCTACACGACCGGCGTCCTCACCACTTCGGGCACCGACAGGAACCCCCCCATGTCCGCCGAGGGGAAGGCCGCCTTTCTCGAGGCCATCAACAGCGGCAAAGGCTTCGTGGGGACGCACTCCGCCGCTGACACGTTCCACCCCACCACGGCGTCCGAGGACCGCTTCAAGGCCTTCGGCGACAAGAACGATCCCTACCTTCTCATGCTCGGGGGAGAATTCATCCGGCATGGAAAACAGCAGAAGACGCGCATGATCTGTGCCGACCCCAGGTTCCCCGGGGCCGCCGCCGCGGGCGAGGGCTTCGACATGACCGAGGAGTGGTACTCCTTCAAGGACTAC
>DATGFI010000789.1:0-8953 GCA_035309205.1 Planctomycetota bacterium
TGGAGCGGCAACTCCCCCAGACTGAAGAACAGCTATCAGACGCCGATAGAGTGGGTCTCGATTCTCGAGGCGGCTCAGCGGAGCGGCGCACTAGAATGGGCGCCCCGGCTGCGAATACTGCTGGAGCGCGGGGAATTGCCAGGGGAATCCGTTTCCAACCCGGGGACCTTTCCGGGAAGGCCACGGCGCGCTTGGCGCCCCCGGGCCCCGGCTCGGCAACGGGATAGGGCTCCGTGCGCTCCGGCGCCCAGGTTCATCCGCCCCGTCAATAACACTTCCGGAGTTTGGCCGAGGGGAACCGCAGTTCTTCTCGGTACTTGGCCACCGTCCGGCGGGCCGCCGAGACCCTGAAATCCCGACTCAGGATCCTGGCGATCTCCAGATCCGAGTGCGGGCGTGTCCTGTCCTCAGTCTCGAGGATATCCCGAACCTTGCCCAGCAGCGCGAGACGAGTTCCGCCCTCGGAGGTCGCCGCCTCGGCTCGCGGGCCGGCCGACGCGAAGAAGAACTTGAAAGGCAGAATCCCCTGTGGAGTTTCCATCCATTTCCCGGAAACGGCGCGGGAAACCGTCGAGAGATGGATCCCGAGCGTATCGGCGATCTCCTGCATCTTGAGGGGCCGGAGCTGCTCGGTGCCGTGCTCGAAGAAGGCCGCTTGACGCTGGACGATCTGTTCTGTGATGCGATACATCGTCCCGCGCCGCTGCTCGATCGCCGCGATCAGCTTTCGCCCCGCGTCGACCTTCTGCTTCAGGAATGAGCGGTCCTCCCTGGAGCAGGCGGGATCTTTCGAGAGGGCGGCGAGGACCTTGGCTTCGTCGGCGTTCAGGGACCCCGCGCGAGCCATCTCGACCGAGTGCGCTCGATCCTTCGGAAGGACGCGGCCTCCCTTCGCCATCCGCGCAAGCATCGTGCGCTCCGACTGTGGGAACTTGATATCTTTGGCCATTCGACCCGCCGCCAACCGCTCCTCGGACGTCAGCCTTTGATCCTGCAGCATCCATTCGTAGTTCCGGTTGATCGAAAGTGCGGGGAGCCACCCATCCTCAAGGACGATTTCGAGGTGGCCATCCACCCTCCGGATGACGACCTCGGGATAGACCCGCGACGGTTTGGTCACGGAATACTTGGTGCCGGGGCAGGGGTTGAGTTTGGAGATCTCGCCGATCAGCAGCTTTACGTCCTGGAGCACGACGTGTGGATCGAGTTCCCCTTCACGGCCCAGGTCTTTCATCATTTCCGGGTCCGCCATGATCGAACTGACGATGTGAGGAAGTCGGTTGGCGCCGACGTCATCCAGGTGCATCTCGAGGAACCGGCGAAGGACCGGGGCGAGGACGTCGACCGGATCGAGCTGGAGGAGAAGACATTCCTTGATGGATCGCGCTCCGACGCCCCGCGGTTCGAGGGACTGGATGAGGACGATCGCTTCTTCTAACTTCTTCGCTACGGCTTCGAGAGGTTCTTTCCGGAGGTCTTCGGGCAATGACGACGCGATCTCCTCCATCGATGTCTTGAGAAGTCCCGAGTCGTCCAGGAGTTCGAGGACGTGGGCACAAATCGCCCGCAACTCCTGGGGAAGATCGAGCACGAGCAGTTGATCGGCCAGATGCTCCTTCAGGGAGGCGGCCGACGCGGAGAGGTTGTTGAGCATTTCCAGGCGCCGCTCGGCGTCTTCCGCGGATTCCGTGCGACGCGTCCGGCGCTCGCTTTCGAACCACTGATCTTCGATGCTCTCGAGCATCTCCCGGCGGGCCGACTCCTCGGTGGTCTCTTCCTTTTCCACCGGCGTGCCTTTAGGATCGTCGGCCTCTTGATTCTCTTCGAGGACAGGATTCTCCTCGAGTTCTTTCTGGATGAAGTCCCGAAGGTCCATGGCAGGCAGGAGCAGAAGTTCCAGGTTCTGCAGCATCTGCTGGGACAGGTGCATGCGCTGTTCGAGGCGCTGACGGGGGACCATTTCAAGGCTCATGCGACGCTCCGGTGAAACCTGATTCAGTTCAGGCAGGAGCGATAGCGCAAGCCCTTTGCCAATCGTCGCCCGCAGGAGGGAAAGCGGCACCCCCGGGCTCGAAGCGCGGAATATCCCGCACCTTGGCGGGTTCTTCCTGTCTTTACCCCCAGTTAAGTCCGGCTAAGGTGGTTCTGTTCGACCTGAAAATCCTCCAACTCGATGATATCTCCAGGTTCCCAGTTCAACGACTTGCTGAGGGTCACCCGGAACATGCAACCGTCATCCTGTCGCTTGAGGGTGTACAGGCATTCCGGGAAGAGGAAGCTCCGATGGGATTGACGGGGGACTTCCTGTCGATCCGCGACGAGATACTTGCGTTTGGTCATATGGGTCCAAGCTCCACTGTGCATTTAGCAAGTTCCGTGCCCGGGTCCACGTGGTCGACCCCCGCCCATAGATCCGGGGAATTCCGCATGAAGCATGGGATCGCCGCGGGATTCCCCCCGGCAGAGCTCAAGGCCCATCCGCTCGATTCTGGCATAGCGCATGGCAGATCGGTCCCGCTCGCCGTCTGCCGGATCCTGCGCAGGACGATCGGCTACCCGACGCGCGATCAACCATGAGCGGCGGGAGCCCGGCGATCCGGAAGATACACGGGTTCCCAAGGCTCGAGGATTCGGGAAGGGTTGCCCTGCGTCGCGACGACGGCCCCGCCGGTTACTACGTAGCCATGGGTCCAGAGGATGGACTCAAGGAGCCCCAGAATGTCCGGATCGTCGTCAATCACCAGGATTCGAGTCTTCGTGTTCCTCCGTCATTTGCTTCATCGGAATGGGGCCAAACCTTACGCGCTCCTGCGCCAGGCGAGCAATCATTCCGCCTCCAGACTTCAGCCCCAGGAAGAATCAAGACGCCCGATCAATCAACTTTATACACTCGGAGCCAGGCACGGGAGCCGATTTGGCAGTTTGCTCTTCGTAACGGCGAACCCTAAGGTCTCTCTATAATATAGAGGACTCGGAGTGAGCCCTCCGGGAATGGGGTTTCACTCATAGTCACTTGGTTGAATCAGGTCCTGAAACCGAAGCCGGGAGAGGGATTCTATTTTTGTATCCAGTTCGAAGGCCTAGTGAGCACCTGGTAGGAGCATGCGCATGCCCATCCGACTCAAGGTCGTAGACCACGCTCGTCTCCTCAACGCCCGCATGGCCGAGCACATCAAAGAACGGACCGAGAAGTTCGTCCAATACTTCGAAGGGGTCAAGGAGTGCCGGGTCACGGTAGATCCCCCAGGACCTGAGGTCGACAAGGGCCGCTTCCGGGTTCGGATCACCCTCAGCGTCCCGAATTCCCAGATTGCCGTTAACCGTCAAACGGGCGCCGATCTGCCGACGGCGATTCGTGAATCGTTTGATGCCGCCGATCAACGCCTCGAAGACTATGTTCGAATCACAAAGGACGCCGCTTCGCGAGGGTCGAGGCGATCGAAGCGAAAGAGATGACTCTCGAAAAGCGTTCCGCGATCAAGCGTTCGTGTCCGTGTTTCGGAATGCACTGCGGCTCAGGAACTCCAAGCCCCTATGGGGGGATGAAGGATTGAGCTTGAATTCCGGCCCATCGGGCCGTCAGCCTCGTTCAGAAAGAGTCGGAACATCTAGATTCATCGCCTGGGGAAGGATCTGGAGCGGAGATTTCAAAAAGTGGTCACATTAGGGTCGGATCCGGCTCTGTTCAATGCGTGTTGCACATAATATATATTGCATCGTTGCCTGCAATGTCGCGATTAATGAGGGCAGATTCTGTTACCATGCAAGCTTCCCAATCGCACGTGTTAGCGCGGGGCTCAGAGTGCCGGAGCTGCCTATGGCAGCAGACCATGGACCGATGCAATTTCTACCTTCATGACGGCCAATTAGGCTGAGATCGTTTCGGTCCAAGGCCTCAGAAAGGCTTTGTTGGACCCAGAACCCGAAATTCGGTCTGACATCGAGACCTCAGCAAAAGCTTCCGGCAAGCTCCCATTTCCCGTCGTCGGCATCGGGGCGTCTGCGGGAGGTCTCAAGGCGTTACAGGAATTACTGCTCCACCTTCCCGCAGACCTGGGGATGGCCTATATCTTGATTCCCCATCTCGATCCCCGACACGAGAGCCTGATGCCTCAGCTCCTCCGGAAGGTCAGCACCATGCCCCTCCTGGAGGTCGTCGAAGGAACAAAGGTCGAGCCGAATCATGTCTACATCGTGACTCCGAACACGACGATCAGTCTCTCCAATGGGCTTCTGCATGTCATCAAGCCTCGCATCGCGGGGCCGGTTCAGGAATGCATCGACTTCTTCCTGGTCAGCCTCGCGGAGGCGGCCGCCGAAAAGGCGATCGGGATCATCCTGTCCGGCACGGCGTCTGACGGCTCCGTCGGCATCAAGGCGATCAAGGCGGACGGCGGCATTACGTTCGCCCAGGATGAGTCCGCTGAGTTCAGCGGAATGCCCCAAGCCGCCGTCGGCACGGGCGCAGTGGACCTCGTCCTCGCTCCCCGGGAGATCGCCGAGGAACTAGCCCAGATTGCGAAGCATCCTTACTTCACCCCGCGGAGCGTGCTGGCCGGCGACGACCTATTCCAGGAGTCCGACGGCGCAGAATTCGCCAGGCTGCTCCATCTTCTGGAGCGACGCACGGGGGTCGAATTCATCCATTACAAGCCGGCCACCGTGCGCCGGAGGATTGCGCGGCGGATGGCCCTGCGGCGAATCACCTCGCTCCAAGAGTATTCGACGTACGTGGAGGAGAATCCCCACGAATCCAAGATTCTTCAGGACGACCTCCTGATCCATGTCACGACCTTCTTCCGGGATCCCGACTCCTTCGAAGCGCTCAGGGCAAAGGTGTTTCCGGAGCTCCTGAAGAACAGATCTCCTCGGTCGCCGCTGCGCATGTGGGTGGCGGGCTGCTCCACCGGCGAGGAAGCGTACTCCCTTGCCATCACGTTCCTCGAGTTCCTGGATGAGCGGGGGGAGTCGTGTGAACTGCAGATTTTCGCCAGCGACGTGAATCTGGGCTCGGTCAACCGCGCTCGGTCGGGGATCTACGAAGGGGCGATCTCGGCCGACGTATCACCGGAACGCCTGAAACGCTTCTTCGTTCCCCTCGAAGCCGGCCGCTATCAGGTTAACAAGCGGGTCCGGGACCTATGCCTGTTCGCGAAGCAGGACATCACCCGCGACCCGCCTTTCGCCAGGCTCGATTTCCTTTCTTGCAGGAACGTCCTGATCTACCTGGGGAAGACGCTCCAGAACCGGGTCATCCCGGTGTTCCACTACGCGCTCAAGCCGACCGGCTTCCTCATGCTCGGATCGAGCGAAACCGTCGATGGGTTTCCGGAGTCCTTCAGCACGATCGACAAGAAGAACAAGCTGTACCAGAGGATCCCGGGCTCCCAAGCCATGACCCTCCAACTTTCTCAGCGCCGCTTCCGCATGGCCGACAGCGGGGATGAGAAAGCGGTAGAGCCGGCCCCCTTCAATCTCACCGAAGAGATCGACCGCGCGATCGTGACAAAGTATGCGTCTCCCGGAATCCTGGTGAACGCAGAAGGCCGGATTCTCGAATTCCGGGGAGAGACCGCTCCGATTCTTCGTCCGGCGCCCGGACAGCCGGATCTTTCCCTGGACAAGATGGCCCATCCCGATCTCCTTCCGGCCATTCATCAGGCGCTAGGGGAATCCGCCCGCCTCAACTCTCCCGTTCGCCGAGAGCGGCTCGCCTTCCGGGTGGAAGAGTCGGATCGGGAGCTGACGATTGAAGTCGTTCCGATCAACGGCCCCTCCGGCGAACCCTACTTCATGATCTTCTTCGAGGAGCTTCACGAAGGCACGCGGCCGCCGGTGCCCATCCTGGAGGCCGAACTCCTAGCGTCCGATAAGGAGACCCTCGTCCGGGAGATCATGAGCCTCCGGGAGGCGCGCAGCGCCGCCCTGGCCTACCAGCAGTCCGTCGCCCACAAAAACGACGCGTCCATCCAAGAACTGCGCACGGCCAACGAAGAGGTCCTTTCGGCCAACGAGGAACTTCAGTCGTCGACCGAGGAGCTGGAAACCGCCAAGGAAGAACTGCAGTCTTCCAATGAAGAGCTCATGACGCTCAACGACGAGCTCAAAAGCCGCAATGTGGAGCTCGGCGAGGTCAACGGCGACCTTTCGAACGTGCTATCGGGTGTCCAGGTTCCCATCGTCATCGTCGATAAAGGGCTGCGCCTCAGGCGAGTCACTCCGGCGGCGGAACGCCTGCTCAACGTCCAGCCCGGCGACGTTAACCGAAAAGTGACCGACTTCAAACCCAGCATCGACCTGCCGAACCTCGAGGAGCTGCTCCTGACGTCGATCGAGAATCTGTCGACCATTGAGAAGGAAGTGCGGGACCAGGAAAACCACTGGTATGCGCTGCGGATTCGTCCCTACCGGACCCTGGATCAAAAGATCGAGGGCGCCGTCCTTATCTTTCTCGACATCGACGCAACGAAGAAGGCGTCCATCGAAAGCGAGGAGGCCCGCAGCTTCTCGGATGCGATCGTCGACACCGTCCGGCATCCCATTCTCATCCTGGACGGCTCACTCTGTGTCGAGAGGGCGAACGCTCCCTTCTACCGCGAGTTTCAGGTCAAAGCCGAGGCCACCGAACACCGGCCGCTCTTCGAGCTCGGAAATCGCGAATGGGAGATCCCGCGGCTCAAGGCCCTCCTAGAGGAAGTCCTGGACAAGAACACCCGCTTCGAAAGTTTCGAGGTCGAACACGACTTCCCCGGAATCGGCCCTAAAACAATGCTGTTGTACGGGCGACGGATCCTGTTTAAGCACAAACACGAGCCGAAAATCCTTCTGTGCATGGAAGACATTACCCAGCGCCGGAAGTCGGAGACCGAAATCCGACGAATCAACCAGACCCTGGAAAGCCACGTCCTCGACCGAACCACTCAGCTGGCGAATTCGCGCGGCGAGATGGAAGCCTTTACTTACACCGTCGCCCATGATCTGCGTGCGCCCCTCCGCGCCATGCACGGGTTCTCCCAGCTCGTCATCGAAGACTACAAAGGAAAGATCCTGAGCGAGTCGGCGGAACAACTCCTCTTGCGCATCATGGAGGCGAGCCGGAAGATGGACGCCTTGATCCAGGACCTGCTCGCTTACAGCCGGCTCACGCGCGAAGAGATCCAGCTGGGACCGATTGATCTGGCCGCTGCGCTGAATGCCCTTCTCAAGGAGTGGGCGCCCGTAATCAACCAGCGGGCCGCCGCCGTCCTGGTGGAAGGCTCGCTGCCGACGGTCCGAGGCCATCGGACGACCGTCTGGCAGGTGCTGACGAATCTGCTCTCAAACGCCCTTAAATTCACGGTCCCCGGTGTCAGCCCTAAAATCCGGTTCCGATCCGAGCAACGCGACACCGGCCTGCGCCTCTGGGTAGAAGACAACGGCATCGGCATCGCCCCCGAGTATCACGCACGCATTTTCAAGGTGTTCGAACGGCTCAACAAGACGGAAGAGTATCCGGGCACAGGCATCGGACTGGCCATTGTGGCGAGAGCCATGGAGCGCATGGGAGGCTGGGCCGGAGTGGAAAGCGCCCTCGGTCAGGGAAGCCGGTTCTGGGTCGAGTTTCAGGCATAGACCGGGAGACGGGATGAATACCTGCACGATCCTTTGGGTCGAAGATGATGCCGATGACGTCCTGCTCATCACACGAGCGATTCAAAAGGCCGGCCTTGCCCAACCGGCGCTAGCAAGAGACGGGAGGGAAGCGGTGGACTACCTTTCCGGCTCCGGGAAGTACGCCGATCGGAACGCATTTCCCTTCCCGTCGATCATCCTATTAGATCTGAAGCTTCCCAAGATGTCCGGATTTGAAGTCCTTCAATGGATCCGCCAACATCCCAACTTCTGTCGTATCCCGGTCATCATGTTTACGTCTTCCAGGGAGCGGATCGACGTGGACCGCGCCTATAAGCTGGGGGCGAATGCCTACCTCCTCAAGTCGGTGGATCATCGGGACCTCGTCGAGGCGCTCAAAAGGCTTCGCGCCTTCTGGATGGATTTGGCCCTGCATCCGACGCTTTCGGTTCAGGCAAGCGGCGTGACGGTGCCGTCGGTCTGATCCGCTGGGTGGGGCAGCTCCGTCCCCAACCTTATGCGACCGGTCGAGGCGTTGCTCCAGACAAGAAAATGGTCGGCTCGAAGACGCAATCCGCAAGAGAGGTCCGGTACACGTGGATGTCGTGCATGAGCGCAATCAACTCGTCCACGCTGAGGGATTTGACGTGGTAGGAAATCGCTCCGAGGTCATAGGCGCTCCGAACGTCCGTGTCGCTGCTGGACGCGCTGAGGACGATCACCGGGATCCGCTCGATCTCCGGTCTTCCCCGCATCCACTCCAGGACGCCCATTCCTGATCTCTTCGGCAGATTGAGATCCAGGAGCACGAGGGACGGGATCGGAAAACGATTTCGGTCGGCGTAGCACCCGAGACCCTCGAGGTACTCGATAGCTTCGATACCGTCCCGGACAATTCGGACTTCGCCTTTCAGCTCGGCCTTCTCGATCGCACTTTCGAGGAGAAACAGGTCGTCCGGATTGTCCTCGACGGCAAGGATCGGTCCCGTGATGATGTCCTTCATATCGTCAGGCCCCGCGTAGTTCGACCCAGAAGCGGCTCCCCACGCCCAGTTTCGATTCCACTCCGCAGCGGCCGGCCATACGCTCCATCCCGATCCGGACGATGGCCAGGCCGATGCCCGTGCCGGGGAACTCCTCTGCCCGGTTGAGCCGTTCGAAGACCCCGAAGATCCGTCCTAGGAATCCTTCGCTGATGCCGATCCCGGCATCCGAAACAGTAACGCGGATGAATTCCCCTAAACGTTCTGACTCGACCTCAACCGACGGGGTTTGGCCGGGGCGCACGAATTTCAGGGCATTTGACAGCAGGTTTCTCAGGATCAGGACCAGGATATCCCGA
>DATGFI010000790.1:0-7155 GCA_035309205.1 Planctomycetota bacterium
ACAGCAGCTTGCTGCAGGGAACGGTGTCCGTTTACGGGCAGTGGACCTGGTCGAGCGTGACTCGTGCGACGTACGATCCGACGGGAGTCCTCGGATTCGGCCCGGTGAACTTCGCCAACCATCGGGACGGCGGCTACCTCCAGGCGTCCTATCGCCCCTCCATGTCCGATGTGACAGTGCTCCAGAACATGGAGTTCGTCGTCCGCTACGACGTCCTGCATCGCCCTCCTCAAGCGCCGGATCCGGTGGATGACCACCGCACGACGGTCGGAGTGGACTATTGGATCACTCCCAGCGCCGTCATCAAGGTGGCCTATGAATGGGACAAGAAGGACGGGCCCGCGGGCGGACCCGTGAATGCCAACGGCACCCTCGTTCAGTTCGCCATGGGATTCTAGGGGAGGAATCAGACGATGACGAACGATCGAAGCCCCCGGTTCCAGGCCGGCATACTCCTGGCGGGAGCGGCGCTCCTGGGCGGCCTGTGGGGGTGCGCCTCCGGCGGGGCCGACTCGAAGTCCCCCCAGGCCTCCGCGAAAGGAGCGCCTCAGCTCTGGGCGGAGACCTGCGCCCGCTGCCACCATGGACGGCCCCCCGGCGAATTCAGCGATCTCCAGTGGGAGGTCATCGGACAGCACATGCGCATCCGCGCCAACTTGACGGCGGACGAGACCCGCCAGATCGTGCTGTTCCTCAAGGCGAGCAATTAGCGCGCTCAAGGGATCGAAGCGATGATAGAGGCCCAGGGTTCTCCGGCTCCGGCGGGATCGGATCCCATCCTCCGTCGTCCGGCGCTAGCACGCCTCCTCAAAGTGGGCGCAGCGACCTGGGTGGTGGGCTTGGCGACTCCCGCCGTCTCCTACCTTTGGCCCGCACAACGGGAAGGCCCAGAAAGCCACGGGGTGTTCCAGGCCGGCCCGCTGAACGAACTCCCCGTGGGAGGATCCAAGCTCATCCAAGCGGCGGGGAAGCCGATCCTCCTTATCCGGTTGGCGGAGACGGAATTCCGGGCGTTCTCGGCCGTCTGCACCCATCTGGGGTGTCTCGTCCAATGGCGGCACGGGGAAAAGGACGTTTTTTGTCCCTGCCACGGCGGTCGCTTCACCTCGGAAGGGCAGGTTGCAGGAGGCCCGCCCCCCCGGCCTCTCACGCCGTACGCCGTGGCCGTCATCGGCGGCGAGGTGCAAATCCGGCTCTCCGCCGAGTGAGTGGCGGGCGGGATGAGAAAGCACCTCTACCTCTGGCTGAAGGATCGGTATCCCGTCGAGGCCATCCGGCAGTTCCTGGCCCATCAGGCCGGAAAGCTCCTTCCGCCGCACACCTCCTGGTGGCATACGCTGGGAAGCCTCCTTCTCTATCTGACGGTCAATCAGCTCGTGACCGGAGTCCTCCTGATGGTCTACTACCGGTCGGCGCCGGAGACGAGCTACGAGAGCATCCGCTTCATCATGACCAAGGCGAATTTCGGGTGGCTCATCCGGGGTCTCCACTCCTGGGGAGCGAATCTGATGATTCTCCTCCTGGTCGCCCACATGTTCCGGACCTTCGTCATGGGAACCTACAAGAAGCCCCGCGAGCTCACGTGGGTGGTGGGCGTCTTCATTTTCGGCACGGTCCTGATCTTCGGGTTTACCGGATACCTGCTTCCCTGGAACCAGGTGTCCTACTGGGCCACCGTCGTGGGCACCGAGATTGCCGGAGTCATCCCGGTCGTGGGGGACTGGATGAGGACCGTCCTCCGGGGCGGAGACGCCGTGGGATCGGAGACGCTCGGGCGCTTTTACGTGGTCCACGTGGCAGTCCTTCCCTGGATTCTCGTAGGACTCGTCGCCGTTCACATCCTCCTCGTCCGGATCCATGGCCTGGCACCGCTCGATCCCGTCGGAGCGGAGCCGCCGCTCGACCCCAAGTCCGGGCTACGGTTTTTTCCCGACCATGTTGCCAAGGAATCGGTGGTCTTCTCGGTGTTCTTCACCGCGCTCGTGGCCATCGTCATTCTTGTTCCTCCTGAGCTAGGGCAGAAGGCGGATCCCCTCCGGACGCCGGAGGGGGTCAAACCCGAATGGTATTTCCTTCCGACCTATCAGCTCCTAAAATATCTCCCCAAGGTCCTGGGCATCTTCGTCTCCATTCTTCCGATGCTCCTTCTGGTCCTTTGGCCCTTTCTCGACCGGACCCCTGCCCGGAATCCCAAGAACCGGCCCTGGAGCATGACGATCGGTCTGGGGGCGCTCGGACTGGCGATCGTCTTCGGGATTCTCGGATACGTGTCGGAACGGACCTTCACCCTCTTCGGCTCGCGACTCGCGTTCGATATCCACGGGGTCCCCCACCGAACCCCGGATGCAGCGGCGGAAGCGCCCGGGGGCGGGATTCCGCCGGAACTCCGCCCGACCCTTTCTTTCAAGACGAGCGTCGAAGAGGGGAAGAAGATGCTCGTCGTCACGGTGACTCAATCGAAGAAGCCCGTCGAGCGGGTGAAAGTGGCGTTCTTCGTCCAGTCGGAGTCGGCACTCGATCCCATCGGCCAAGATGAAACGCTCGACGATGGCACCGCCGCCGTCCGGTTTCCCGAACAGGCCCGGGGAGGACCCCATGGGGAATTGTCCCTCGTCGCGCAGATCAAGGCGCCCGACCGTTGGGCGGGGATCCAGGGCAGGGTGACGCTTCCGGGAGGAGTTCCCGTCCCCCCGGCGCCGTGGGCACCGTCATCCCCCCGATCCGTTGCCGTCCTCTCGATCATCCTCTTCTCCGGCATCTTCGTCACTCTCATCTTCCACCGGATGGCGCGAGCTTCGAGAAAGCATCTCGGCGTTCCTTGAGAAGAGGACAGGAGCGATCGGCGTTCATCCGGTCGCGCCTCCTCTTGATGCCGATGTCACCGGTGTTGGTGGATGCTTGAGGCCGGTGGACGCGCTTCTTGACGATGTCGTTGATGGCCGAAGGCGATAGAGGCTTCCCGAAGGATCGCAGGTTGGAGAGCGAGCGGAAGAGCCGAAGCGCGAGCTAGTGCAAGCGCTTCCCTTGGCCGCTCACCGGCGTGAGCAACGCCTTGCTGATCAAGAACTCGGTGCCCCAGGAGCCCAGGATCATCGCGTTGGAATTCGGGGTGCTCCAGCCGGCATCGAATCCCAGCCGCTTGTAGTCGCCTTTCCACTGGACCACCTTCACGCCGTTGATCGTGACGGTCAGCTGCGACTTCCGCACGCTGATGAAGAGAGCCGCCGGCCGGCCGGTGTCGAGGAACTTCCCTCCGGTCCTCGTCAACTGGCCCGCGCCTTCCCGGTCGCCGACCCCGTCCAGGTAGCTTGCATTGCCGAGGTTGCCGGCGTCGAACATGACGTTGAATCGCGCGCCGTCGGCGATCAGCCCGACGATGAACGAATTCGATCCTTGCCGGCGCTCGACCGAAAGCGCCAGGTCGTACTCCGGCGGGGGCTGATAGGGGACCTCGACCCGGGCGAAGGGCGCTCCGTTGGGCGTGACGAGGCCTGCGGCGGTCTTCTGGAAGGCGCCGCCGATCTGGTGCCGCTGCGGATCCACCAGGAGGAGCAGGTTGACCGGACCGGCCACCCCCTGTCCGGCCTCGAGATCATCGAGGCGCTTCTGGATCCTCAGGCGGACGAGCGCCGGGGCATCGGGCAGGGCGGCCTCGTAGAGGCCCTTGCAATGCGCCTGCATCTGGCCTTTGCGAAGCGGGCTCTTGTCCTTGTCGGCGAAGTCCCACCAGCCGTCCGCGACGGCCACGAGGTCGCCGGACTGGATCGGAGAGGCCAGATCCTTCTCCGCCAGGGCCTTGAGCGACGCGTCGGAACCCTTGACGACGAAGCGCAGACCCAGGTCCCAGTTGCCCTTGGCGAAGCACAGGAATTTCCCCATCTCCAGGTTCGCCGCCGGGTCTTCCGGGTTTTTCGCGATCGCTTCGAGGACGTTCTTCATCGCCGTGTAGAGGGTCTTCGCCTCGGCGATTTCCCGCACCCGGGTCGTCGCCTTCTGGGTGAGCCCCGCGTCGTTCGACTTGCGGGCGTTCAGGAGCGCGGCCGTCGCGGCCTTGTCGGCCGCGTCGTACTGGTCCGCGGCGACGAAGTCCTCGATCAGCTGGAGCAGCGCCGCCGCGAGCTCCGCGTAGTCCTCCGGAGCCTTGGCCGCCTTGGCCGCGGTGATCAGCGCGGCATTCTTCATCGCGAGCGCGTCCACGTCGAAGCTTCGGGCGAGCGTATCGACGGCCTCCACGATCGCGCGGACATCGCAGACTTGGCTGGCGATATCCTGGGCCTCCCGGCAAAGCACCCAGAGGCCCGGGAGATCGCCCTGGCTTTTCGCCGCGCTCTCCAGGAGCGCGCGGACGAGGAGTTTCCGGTCGACCGGAGCCTTCTTCGCGTACTGGTCCTTGAAGAGGTCGCGGACGGCTTTTTCGGTGTCCTTCTGCTTCGCGGGGTCGGGCATCGACGCTCGCTTCGTGACGTCGACCGCGGGGGCGGCCGGCTCGGGTTTGGGGGGCTCGACCGTCGGCGACGGCGTCGGCGACGGCGTCACCGACGGGGGCTTGACCTCGACCGTTTCGGCGGGGGTCCCGGAGATCGCGACTTTGCCGTCATGGATCAGCTTGCCCAGCTGGTTGACGGCGCGCAGGCGGTCGGCGGCGAGCTTCTGCTTCTCGGGAGCGCCGATCTCCTGGAGCACGATGTACTTAATCCGGGCTTCTTCCAGCTTGAACCCGGCATCGACAAAGCCGGCGGCGGAGCTTTTGGCCTTCGCATCCTCGTAGGCGGACTTCGCCTCCTCGAGGAGCCGTTCACCCCGCTCCAGGATCTTGTCGTCCTGCTGGACTCCGGCAGCCAGGAAGGCGAGGAGCAGAACTCGGATCATCTAGAGATCTTTATAGGCGGAAGACCCCGGACTTTTCAAGATTCTTGGAATCCTCGCCCCGCGCGGCCGCCGCCGCATCCGCTCCGTCCAGGGATCCCCGCATCCGGAAGCCTTTGGCCCGAAGCTCGTCGTAAGCGTTCAGCGAATGTGAACGCTTAGGGAGAGATGAGAGTACAATTTTTTGGGGGGGGGGAAGAGGCCCCCCTCGTCAATCCTACCATTAAGAAAGGGGACGCATCGGGATGAGGATCTTGCTCAAATCCATTCTCTTGGGTTTGTCTCTGGTCCCCTCGGTCTGGGCGGACGAGCTTATTCTTAAGGACGGCAAGAAGTTAGAGTGGGTTGGGCTCCGGGATAACGGCGACGCCTATGACGTCCAGGGTCCCGATGGGAAGACGGTGACGGTCCTGAAGAAAGACGTTAGAGAGATCCGCCCCGTCGTTGTGGCCGCGCCGCTGACGGGCGCGACATTTACGGGGGATACGACGACGAAGTCACTAGCTCCGGTGAATCTTTTCGCGCTCGTTGATCCGAAGGTCGACTTGGGGAGCAGTTGGAAACTAGTCAAAGACGCGTTCATTGGCTATAGCGGCGTCGCGCAAATGATTGGCTTCGATGTCCATTACGTCCCGCCGGAGGAATACGATGTCGAAGTAGTCGTCGAGCGAAGCGGCGGCGAAGGCGAATTCTTGCTCATGCTCACCGGAGGTGGAAAGCATTTCGGAGTCAACTTCGACGCCGGAGGTGGAGTTAGCGGCGTCCGAATGGTCGACGGGAAAGGCCCTGACCAGAACGAAACCGGAGTTCCCACGAAGATTTTCGCCGATAAGAAGCCCCATAAAATCGTTGTCGCGATTCGCAAGGAGAAGATCGTGGCGCTGGTCGATGGGAAGACGATCATCGACTGGAAGGTGGATTGGAACCGAGTGTCCTCGGGCTCGCCAGCAAATGACAAGAAGAACAATGTTGGGTTCGATACATCCAATGGCACATTCAAGCTAACGAAAGCGATTCTCACGCCCCGCAAGTAAGTCCGCTACTCCCGTTTACCTGCGCCAGCGATCTGCCGTCGGCGAGTGCGGATCTCCCGCCAGCCGCCCGGCCAACGCGGCGCGGCAGCGGGGAGGGCTCGCATCCAGGGTAAACGTCCGACGCAACACACTTCGAGCTTCGAGTAATGTCAGTCTCCGCCAGAAGGCGATTCAACAGGCCCTGATCGAACTGGGCTATCTTTAGATCCGAACCGGCTGGGTTCGGGCCCGCTCGTCGGGCCCAGGGAAGACCCTGTCACGGGCGGTGGTCCCTTTTTGAGGGTCGGCGGGGCGGTCCAATTTGGGCGATGAAGTAGATCCAGTCCTGCTTCGCGGCATTCTTCAAGAAGATGCCGAGGTACTTCATCCGGCGGCTGGCCCTTACCGGTGCTAAATCACAATGCAGACCACTTGAGGAATTGGAAACCCCAGGATACTGGGTGGCCTCGTAAACAACTGGGCAATCATTGAGGAGTCATTCTTATCAAGAGACGGTTTATCCCAATACTCCTTGTCCAGCGGCGAATGCAGGCTGGAGACGGATATCACTAAGGTCTTATATCCGACACGATTCAGATGGATGGTCTTCCATGGGTCGCTCCACTCTCCATACAACTGAAAGTGTCCTGAGGCATCGGACAAGGTCAAGTCAAATACTCGTGCCTCGGGGTCCTGCTGTCGCAAGAACAGCTTGAACCCGACTCCGCTGAGAGGCTTGGTATCCGGGGGAAGCTGATCGATGGGAACTGCCTCAAATACTTGATCCTTGGGGGTATCAGCTTGGACGACAAATCCTTCGATGTTGGCAATGGGAGGTCGCTGGCTCGCCTCTCCACTCCCTGAAAACGGAGTTTCCAAGGGGCGCTCCCCGAATTCCTCTGCATGAGGGATTGTCCAAGGAAGGGTTAGAGTATCCGCAAGAAAGCTGAATGGGAAATCTAGAAGCAAGAACAATACCCCGAAGGGGAAGGTTTCATAAGCCAACTGACCACCGCATCGGACCCCTCCGTAGATGCGACTTCCGGCCAGCCGGTAGGAAATTATAGTACCGCAGCCGGTCAGGCTGAGCAGGCTGATGGTTACAATGAGCCGCTTGAACATCCTCATGTTATTGCGACCTTCCGTACGCATCGACCAGCCAGCCACCCCCCGCCCTAACCTCTACTGTTGCTTCCGACGGACGAAATCGGTCACTTCGCCTCCAAGACTTTCCACCAGATTGCGCTGCCCTTCCGAGCGCAGAAGGCCACTTTCC
>DATGFI010000791.1:0-2808 GCA_035309205.1 Planctomycetota bacterium
TCCGGGGGTGGGGGGCCGCCCGGGGGTGGACAGTCACGGTTGCGCCCTGCGGGGCCCCTCGTTAACGTCAAACATATGCGTGACTTGGGGGCTCCCCGGGCAGGCCTCGGCGCTATGGACGCGCCGGCTCCCGCCGCCCCCGAAAGACGCCGCAGCCGTCTCGCCCGATGGTTTGACGTATGGATGCGCTCGGTCGGAATCGCCGTGGTCCTCTTTTTCATCATTCGCATCTTCCTCGTCGAAGCATTTCAAATCCCCAGTGGCAGCATGGAACGGACGCTCCTCGTCGGGGATTTTCTGTTCGTGAACAAGGCCGTCTACGGCGCGCAGATTCCCGGCACGCACGCGCGGCTTCCCGCGTTCGAGGCGCCGCGCCGGGGCGACGTGATCGTGTTTCCGTATCCGAAGAACCCTGACGTGACCTACGTCAAGCGCGTGATCGGCTTGCCGGGGGACACCCTGGAAATGGTCGGCGGGCGCATGTCGGTGAACGACACTACGTTGGCCGAGCCGTACGTGCAGCGGATCGATCCGCGGCACGACTACTTCGATCCGGAATTCAACTGGCAGCGGAACTACTACCTAAACCCTTCGTCGAGCGCGCGGGCCGTCTACCGCCCCAGTCGCGACACGTGGGGACCACTGGTGGTGCCGGCGGGGTGCTACTTCGTCCTCGGGGACAACCGGGACAACTCCTCCGATTCGCGCTATTGGGGCTTCGTCGATGCCACGACCGTCAAGGGACGGCCGTGGTTCGTGTACTGGAGTTACGACCGGGACGCCAAAGATCCGTACCCCTGGTTGACCGATATCCGTTGGGGCCGGCTCGGGTCGGCCATTCGTTGATCCGAGCAGCCACAGGACAACCGCCGAGGACGGGCCGTCGCCCCGGCGGGTGGACCCATTCGGTGCGGCGTCGCGCAGGCACGGAGGGATGAAGCGCCCATGCAACTGACTACGGCCAAGCGGGCCTCGTTCGACGAAGGCTCCCTGGATCAGTATCTCCGGGAGATCAGCCAGTATCCCCTCATCACCCGCGAGGAAGAAGTGCTCCTCGCGCAGCGCATCCGGACAGGGGAGGCCGAAGCGTTGGACAAGCTGGTGCGGTCCAATCTGCGGTTCGTCGTTTCCGTCGCCAAGAAATATCAGAACCAGGGCGTGTCGCTTTCGGACCTGATCAACGAGGGGAACCTCGGGCTGATCCGCGCGGCGCACAAGTTTGACGAGACCAAGGGAATCAAGTTCATCTCCTACGCCGTCTGGTGGATCCGCCAGGCGATTCTGCAGGCGCTGGCCGAACAGTCCCGCATCGTCCGGGTTCCGCTCAATCGCGCGGGCACGCTGCATCGCATCGGCAAGCGCTCCTCGGCGCTGTTGCAGGAGCTGGGGCGGGAGCCGACGGTCGAGGAGATCGCGGAAGGGATGGACATCTCGGAGGACGAAGTCGCGAAGACGATGTCGATTTCCCAGGCGCACCTCTCGCTCGACGCGCCGCTCACCCCCGGCGAAGACAATAAGCTCCTCGACTACCTGCCCGATACGCAGAATCCCGGTCCCGACGACGAGATCTTCGAGCACGCGCTCACCGAATCGATCGAGAAGGTCCTCGGCACCCTGAAGGACCGCGAGGCGCTCATCCTCCGGCTCTATTTCGGCCTCGACGGCCCGGAGCCGATGACCCTCGAGGAAATCGGCGCCCGTCTGGGGATCACGCGCGAGCGGGTGCGACAGATCAAGGAGAAGGCGCTGGCGCGGCTGCGGCACATCTCGCGGGCGCGGGCGCTGGACAGCTTTCTGTTCTAACGACAGGAGCGGGGAGTGGTACCGGTCCGGGATGGGCGAACCCCGCTCGCGAGAGCGGGGTTTTCATTTGCCGGACTGGTACCACTCCCTACTCCCCACTCCTATATTGCTCTCCCTATGGCCGCGCAATCATCCTTCGACGTCTCCACCGGCGCCGACCTGCAGGAGGTCGACAACGCCGTCAATCAGGCCACCAAGGAAATCATCCAGCGCTATGACTTCAAAGGCTCGAAGGCGTCGATCACCTTCGACCGCGTCAAGGCGATCCTCACGCTCGTGGCCGACGACGACTTCAAGATGAAAGCGCTCGTCGACGTTCTGCAGGGCAAGATGATCAAGCGCGGCGTGCCCGTGAAAAACCTGCAGCTGGGGGAGATCCTCCCCGCGGCCAACGACACCGTGCGGAGGGAAATCACCCTCACCCAGGGCATTCCCCAGGACAAGGCCAAGGCCATCGTCAAAGCCATCAAGGATCACAAGTTCAAGAAGGCGCAGGTCTCGATCCAGGGCGAGGAGATCCGCGTCCAGTCGCCCTCCAAGGACGAGCTGCAGGAGGTCATGACGTTTCTGCGGGCCCAGGACTTCGGGATCGAGCTCAAGTTCGGGAACTATCGCGGATGAAGCTGGGCGTGGTCTCGCTCGGCTGCGACAAGGCCACCGTGGATTCGGAGCGGCTGGTGGGCGAGCTGGTCGGCCACGGGGCCGTGGTCACCGCGGATCTCCCGGGCGCCGACGTGATCCTCGTCAACACCTGCGGCTTCATCGACGCCGCCAAACAGGAATCGATCGACGCCATTCTGGCGGCGGCCAAGCTCAAGGCCGGCGGCACAGTCAAAGCGGTGGTGGCGGTCGGCTGCCTGGTGCAGCGCTACAAGCAGGAACTGCAGGACGAAATCCCCGAAGTCGATCTCTTCCTCGGATTCTCCGATCTGCATCAGCTCGTGCCCGCGCTCGCCGAGCGCGGCCTGATCGCCGACCCTGTCGCCGGCCATCCGGGCGTGCGCC
>DATGFI010000792.1:0-2493 GCA_035309205.1 Planctomycetota bacterium
CCAGGAGCAGGAATTCGACGATGCGCTCCTTGATCAGGCGGCCGTGACGCTTCCGGTAGAGCTCCAGGCCGCTCGCGGACTGCAGCACGGCCGACCACTCGATGTCGTCCAGGGCGCCGCTGGCCGGCTTGCCCTGGGTCAGAAAGTGCTTGAGGTCGAGGATTCGGGCGATCTTGTCGCTGCGCTCCAGCATCCGCCCCAGGCGGCAGAAGTTCCAGCTCTCCCCATGCGACATCGTGTCGTCCGTGAGGCCTTCGAAAGTTCGGCTGGCAAGCTTGACCTCGCTGAAGAACTGGTACGAGGAGTGGCGCGCCCGGTCCCGGGCGTTCTCATCGGAGACCTGGAGGTACGTCGCGTTGAGATGCTCCCACATGTCCGAGGAGATCACGTCCCGGACGGCCCGGGCGTTTTCGCGGGCCGCGCGGAGGCAGGAATAGATCGAATTCGGGTTCCCCGAGTCGAACGCGAGGAACTCGATCACCGTGTCCCGGGTCGTGGTATCGTAACGTTCGAGAAAGCGGTACAGATCGCCCGTCGTCCCGACGAGGGGCTTCCACTGTTCCTGCGTGCCCGGAGGAAGGTCCAGGGCGAGGTTGAGGTTGACGTCGATGAAGCGGGCGACACTCTCCGCCCGCTCGATATAGCGTCCAATCCAGTAGGTCGCGTCGGCGGCGCGGCTCAGCATATCTGGACCTGCGCCTGCGAGGTGGCCCGTGCGTCGACTCCTTCCAGCGCCTGCGCCGGCGGAGGAGCGGGCAGGACCCAGGTGTCCTTGCTGCCGCCGCCTTGGGAAGAGTTGACGACGAGCGATCCCTTCTTGAGCGCCACGCGGGTGAGCCCGCCGGGCTGCACGTAGATTTCTCGCCCGTAGAGGATGTACGGGCGCAGGTCGACATGACGTCCCTCGAGGCGCCCGTCGACCAGCGTCGGCACCCGCGACAGACCCAGCGTGGGCTGCGCGATATAGTTCCGCGGGGCGGCCTTGATCCTCGTCGCAAACTCCGCCTGCTGCTCTTTGGTCGAATGCGGGCCAATCAGCATGCCGTAGCCGCCCGACTCGTTGGCGGACTTGACGACCAGTTCATCGAGATGCTCAACCACGTAGTCGAGATCCCTCTTCACCCAGCACAGGTAGGTGGGCACGTTGGGAAGGATCGGTTCCTCGCCCAGGTAATACTTGATCATCTTGGGGACATAGGCGTAGATCACCTTGTCGTCCGCGACGCCCGTCCCGGGCGCGTTGACGAGCGTCACGTGGCCCTCCATGTAGGCCTTCATCAGGCCCGGCACCCCGAGCATCGAGTCGGGTCGGAAGACCCGGGGATCCAGGAAATCGTCGTCAATGCGCCGGTAGATCACGTCCACCCGCTCCAGGCCGCGGGTGGTCTTCATGAAGACCCGGCCGGAATCGACGTGGAGGTCCCGGCCCTCGACGAGCTCGACGCCCATCTGCCGCGCCAGAAACGAATGCTCGAAGTAGGCCGAATTGTAGACGCCCGGAGTGAGCACCGCCACGCGCGGATTTCGGGCCGACATGGGGGCGACGAACTGCAGCGTGTCCAGGAGCCGGCTCGGATAGTCGTCGACCGGCAGGACGCGGGAGGCTTGAAACACCTGGGGAAAGGTCCGCTTCATGACCTGGCGGTTCTCCAGGACGTAGGAAACGCCCGACGGACAGCGGAGATTGTCCTCCAGGACGTACATCTTGCCGTCCCGGTCTCGCACGAGATCGGTGCCCGTGATGTGGGCCCAGATGCCGGCCGGGGGGCGCAGGCCGATCACCTCGGGGCGGAACGACTTCGCCGTGCGGATCACTTCCTCAGGAATGATGCCGTCCCGGACGATGCGCTGCGTGTGATAGACGTCGCTCAGGAAGAGGTTCAGGGCCTGGATGCGCTGGCGAAGCCCGCGATCAATGCGCTCCCACTCGTCCATGACGACCAGTCGCGGCAGGAGGTCAAAGGGCCACACTTTCTCAGCCCCATCCCGGTGACCGTAGACGGCGAAGGTGATGCCCATGAGCAGGAAGGCCCGTTCGGCGGACAGCTGGCGGCGCTGAAGCTCGCCGGCGGGCAGGGATTCGAGCATCCGGACCAGGAGGCTGGCTTCCGGCCGAGGCTTGCCCGGCGCGACCATCCACTCGTCGTAGAATCCCTCCGCGTCGTAGTCTTGGAATCTCATCCGGCACGGATCCTGCAAGGGCCATGCCAAGCCCGATCAGTAGCGTAGAAGGAGGGATTATCGAAGTATCACGGATACTTCGCTAATTCTTCACACCTCGAGGTAGGGCCCGGTCGATGACCCCACCCTTGGGTAACCTCCGCAGTCCCGGGTGAGGATCGACCGGCCACGATCCGGGTTCCTGGGAGATCCGCCGGAGGTCTAGCGTTCCCGCTGCTGAAGAAGCAGGCATGCCAGAAAGTAGGTCGCCATCGGTACCAGTCCCGTCGCGAGCAGGACCGGGATCGCCAGCACCAGGAATTCCGTGTTCAT
>DATGFI010000793.1:0-3986 GCA_035309205.1 Planctomycetota bacterium
AGGGACCCGGTCGATCCGCAAAGCGGAGTCCCGCGTACGGCAGAAAGAACAGGTCCTGGACGTCTCCCGCAATGGGGCCGTCCCGCAGGCTCCGCAGCTCGTATACCAGCCGGTAGTCCCGCTGGAGCAAGCCGTCCACCCAGGACTCCCCTGCGAGACGGACCAGTTCCGGCGCCAGGCTCGGGAATTCCGGCAGGATGACATAGTCGGGAGTCCGGGTCGCTGCAGGACTCCCGGTCAGGAAATCGACCCAGTGATCCGGTCGCTTGTCGGAGCGGAACAGTTCATAGGAAGGACGAGAGCCTTTCTCGATGGCCTCTTTCTGACGCCGGGTCCCCTCCCCCCCGCTCTTGGATTCGATCCGGGACAGGCGCAGACGTTCCATCTGAGCCGGGCTGGCCTGGATCGGAGCGTGGCACATCGGGGATCCTACCAGGCCCAGGGAGGCGCCCTTGGGAATGGTGGACTCAATCCACCGGCCGAGCTCCAGCCGGGTGTCCTCGCGAAGCAGCAGCCGATCCAGCATCAGGGAACTCCCCAGGGGGACGGCCAGGAGCGCCCCCACGCCGATCCCGAATGCCAGTCGTCGCGCCCGCGGAGGGATCCAGGTCTCCGCTTCGAAAACCGCTCCCGATGCAAAGAGGCAGACGAGCGGGACCAGGGGGACGGCGTACCGGACGAACACCAGATGGCTGGATCCCATCTGGGCCCAGTAGGCCGCGGCAAACACGGCGGCCGCGAAGACCGCTTTGCGACGGCGGGCCACCAGGAGTCCCAATCCGAGGAGGGCCGCCAAGAGGAGCGGCCATCCCACGCCGTACCACAGGCTGAAGGAGAAATGCCGGGACCATCCGGGACCCGCATCCATTCCGGCGTACAGGTTCGAGCCGAGCTTGTCGCTGAGGAGGCCGCCGACATCGTGCTTGAAGTTCGACCATCTCGCCGGAGCAGAGGGAGTGGCCAGGAGAAAGCCGGCCGGCACTCCCAAGGCACACCCCAGGGCTCGTATCGAAAGGAGCCGGGCTCGGGGGCCCGCGGCCTGGTCCTTCAGTCCGGCGAAGCAGGTCAGACCGAGCGGAGCCAGAAGCGCTGCGGCATTGTATTTCGTCGAAATGGCCAGCCCCACCGCGACCGCCGCCGCGAAGAGCCTTCCGCCCCTTCCGTTCGCGGCCCAGTCGATCGCCAGGAGGGCCAGCACGCACATGAAGGCGAGCATGGCATCCGACGTGCCGAAATGAGAATCCCGGACATGGAGGTAGGCGACGCTGAGCAGGCCCGCCGCGAGAAGGCCCTGCCTCTTCCCCAGTACTCTCGAACCGAGCCAGAAGAGCAGGGGAACCGTGAGGGCTCCCAGGATCGCCGAAACGGAGCGGTCGATCAGGAGGATCCGGGTCGGATCCATGCGCCATTCCAGGTTGAAATCCTCAGGTGCCGCGAAGCGTCCGGAGAGCCGTCCCAGGATGTAGTACGCGCCCTGCATCAGGGCCACCAGATGGATGTAGGCCCCGGGATAGTCGAATTGGTCCAGATAGCGATTCCGGAGCACGAAGAGGGCGTTGTAGACGATGTACTCCTCATCGGGCCGGGCGTTCCGGTGAGGCAGTCCGAAGGAGATACCGGTCAGCCGAAGCCCCAGCGCCAGCAGGGTCAATCCCAGGACCGCCCATGACGTGCGATCTTCCGCCACCGTCCGAAGGACGTTGGCGCAGATCGCCAACCATCCCATCGGCTTCGTCCCGGAGGGGGGCGACGAATTCATGTTGCCTCGGGGTCCCGGAGGGTTCAGGCCGCGCCCGGCGACGTGGGGCGAGGAGGTGCCCGTCAAGATCTCCCGGACCTCGGAGACCTCGACCTGGGTCACCCAGGGATAGAATACTCGTTTTCTTCTTTGTGTCTCCCGGCCTTTGTGTTATTTTCCGCCTCCATGACCATCGCCATCTCCCCCAAGGCCCGCCGCGCCTCCGAGCTCCTGATCGGCATCAAGGCGATCGGCTGCAACCTGGAGAAGCCCTTCAAGCTGACCTCCGGATGGGCGAGCCCGGTCTACGTCGACTGCCGCAAGGTCATCACCTTCGTCCCCGAGCGCCGCGAGATCATCAAGCTCATGGCCGAGGCGGTGTCGGGGTCGACGTTCGACGTCGTCGCCGGCGGCGAGACGGCGGGCATCTCCTACGGAGCCTGGATGGCGGAGGCGCTGAGCCTGCCCTACATCTACATCCGGAAGAAGCCCAAAGAGGTCGGCAAGACCCAGCAGATCGAAGGTGAGCTCCGGGCGGGCCAGAAAGTCCTCCTCGTCGAGGATCTCGCGACCGACGGCGGGAGCAAGGTCAACTTCCTGAACGCCATCCGGAGCGGCGGAGGCGTCTGCGAGCACTCGGTCGTCGTCTTCTACTACGGGATCTTTCCGAAGGCCCCGCAGATCATCCGGGATGCGGGGATCACCCTTCACGCCCTCACGACCTGGCGGACCCTGATCGACGCGGCCGAATCCCTGAAGTACTTCACCCCCGATCAGATCCGGGGCATCCGCGAGTTTCTGGAGAACCCCGAGGCCTGGTCGAAGGCCCACGGCGGCGTCTAGCGCCGCTTCCGGGTGTCCTTCGGCCGGTTCTTCCGCGCGAACTCCAGCCGGATCGGCACCTCATGGAACGGAAGGAATTCCCGGAGCTTGTTCTCCAGGAAGCGGATGTAGTCGCCCGAGAAGGACCTCGGATCGTTGACGAAGACGATGAAGCGCGGCGGGTGAACTCCGCGCTGCGTGACATAGTAAACCCGGGCGGCGTGCGGCCCGCGGCCGGACGGCGACCGAGCATGGACCGCGGCCTCCAGCGCGCGGTTCATCTCCGGGGTCGAGACGCGGACTCCCGACTGCGCATGCAGCTCGTCGCAGATCTCGATCACCTCCCAGACGCGGTCGCTGTTCTTCGCCGAGATCATCGACAGCGGCGCGTACTTCAGCACCGGCAGCGTCTTCCCGATGTACTTCACGAACTCGTCGGGGCTGTGCTTCGAGGGCACCAGGTCGTACTTGTTCAGGACCACGACGACCGGCTTCTTCTCTTCTTCGATCATCCGGCCGATCCGCTTGTCGATCTCCGTGATCTTCTCCATCGTGTCGATCATGAAGATCACGACGTCGGCCCGGCTCATCGCCTCCTCCGAACGAACCTGGCTGAAGATTTCGACCGAGTCTTCGGCCTTCTGCCGGCGACGCAGCCCCGCGGTGTCCACGAGGATGTGGCGCCTCCCGTCCTTCTCGATCTGGACATCGACGGCGTCGCGGGTGGTCCCGGGTTTCTCGCTCACGATGACGCGCTCCTCGCCGGCGAGCGCATTGACGAAGGTGGACTTCCCCACGTTGCGTTTCCCGATGACGGCGATGCGAAGCCCGCGCTGGGGGATCGGCACCGGCGGCGTCATCGCCGCGAGGCGATCCTTCAGCTCCGCGATGTTCCTCATGTGCGCGGCGGCCACGCCGAAAGTCTCGCCGAAGCCCAGCTCGTAGAACTCCGAGAGCCCCTTCTCCAGGCCGAAGTTGTCCGTCTTGTTGGCGACGAGGACGACCTTCTTGTCGCGGAAGCGCGACGCGATTTCATGGTCCAGGCGCGTGCAGCCGGCCTGGACGTCGACCAGGAAGACCACGATCTCGGCGTCGGCGATCGCCTTCTCGATCTGCCGCTCGACTTCCTCGTAGAACAGGTCCCCGGGCCGCAGCCCGATGCCTCCCGTATCGACGAGCTCGAAGGCTGTCCCCCGGTGCGTGATGATGGCCGAGACCCGGTCGCGCGTCACCCCGGGCGTCGGGTCGACAATCGAGAGCCGTCGGCCGGCCAGGGCGTTCAATAGCGACGACTTGCCCACGTTCTGTCGACCGACGATGGTGACGATCGGAAGCTTGCCCATGAGGGGCGGGATTGTAACATCGAGACTCTGGAGGAACGAGATGAAAAGCAAGCCCGTGACCCTCTTTGTCGGCACCCGCAAAG
>DATGFI010000794.1:0-5266 GCA_035309205.1 Planctomycetota bacterium
TGCCGACGAGATCGAGATCGCCGCCAAAGCCGGATTCCAAGCAATGGAGCCTTGGATCTCAGAGCTGGAGGCCCACGTCAAAGGAGGGGGGTCGCTCAAGGACCTCGGCAAAAGGATCGCCGACAACAACCTGACGGTCGAGAGCGCCATCGGCTTCGCCCCCTGGATCGTCGACGACGACGCGAAGCGAGCCAAGGGAATCGAGCAGATGAAGCGCGAGATGGACATGGTCGCGCAGATCGGCGGCAAGCGGATCGCCGCTCCCCCCGCCGGCAACGACAATCCCGCCCTGGATCTCCGCAGAGCGGCCGAGCGCTATCGCGCCATCCTCCAGATCGGCGATCAGGTGGGCGTCGTGCCCGAGGTGGAGTTCTGGGGGCCGGTCAAGGTCCTCAGCACCCTGTCCGAGGCGGCCTTCGTCGCGCTGGAGAGCGGACACCCCAAGGCCTGCATTCTGGCGGACATCTACCACATGTATAAGGGCGGCTCGGGTCATGAGAGCGTCCGGCTCCTCAGCGGCGAGGCGATCCACGTCATCCACACCAACGACTATCCCGCCGATCCGCCGCGCGAGGCGATCAAGGATGAGCACCGCGTCTATCCCGGCGATGGGGTCGCTCCGTTGACCTCGTTTTTCCGCACCTTGAAGGCGATCGGATTCACGGGCGCGCTGTCCGTGGAACTCTTCAACCGGGACTATTGGAAGCAGGACGCGCTCACGGTCGCCCGGACGTCGGTGGAGAAGATGCGTGCGGCAGTCAAGAAGGCGTTTGCCTAGGAAATGACCATGAGAGCTCTATCGGGGAGCGTCGCCATTCTGATCCTGGCCGCGGGCTGCAGTTCGGCCCCGCCGGGGGCCGATGCCTACACGGGTCCGTACTTTCCTCCTCCCGAGGCCAAGGGCGGCTGGCGGAGCCTCCTTCCGGCCAAAGGCTCGCCCGATGCGGCGCAGAAAGCGACCATCCTCGAGACGGCGGGGGTCGACTGGGACAAGCTCGAAAAGGCCTGGGAGTTCAATGCCTCGGCCGAAGGGGCGACGCAGCTCCTGGTGATCCGCAAGGGATACATCGTCGGCGAGTGGTCGAGAGGCTGCGATCGATCCAAGGCGTTTAACCTCTATTCCAGCTCGAAGTCGTACACGAGCGTCGCCTGGGGACTCCTGCTGAAGGACAGCGAGGAAGGGAAGCTCCCCGGCGGGAAGCAGATCACCCTCGATACGAAGGTGTGCAACGCCGAGTGGCTCCCCGAATCGCTTCCGCTGCCGGATCCTCGCAAGGCCGACATCACGGTTCGACACCTGCTCAACATGGCGTCCGGTCTGGACGTGCAGAACCCCCCCAAGGACGCCCCCTACGAGTGGTCGCTGGGCCACGTCGAAGGTTCGCCGATGGCGAAGCTGAAGGGCGAGCCGGGCAAGGTCTTCCATTATTCGAATGCCGGCGTGTCGCACCTGGTGCTCCTGTTCAACCGCATCATGGGGCGCGATCTGTACCCGTTCCTGAGGGAGCGCGTGCTGGATCCGATCGGCGAGAAGCCCGAGGGCTGGCTGGAGATCGGCGGGAGCGGCAAGATCGGCCCCTTCAACCAGGGGTACAGCGGTCTCATGACCAGCGCGCGGGAGCATGCGAGGTTCTGTTTCCTCGCGCTCCATCACGGGGAGTGGAAGGGCCAGCAGCTCGTGCCGGTGAGCTATTACACGTGGGCGTGGACCGGCCAGGAGATCAAACCCGACTACGGCGCGCAGTGGTGGGTGTATCCGCGGCATCCCGAAGCGCCCCGAGATCTTGTCCAGACCGCGGGCGCGCGCAATTGCCACGGCTACGTGGTGCCGAGTCTGGACCTCGTGTTCGTCCGCCTGGGCGATGGGGAAAAGTACCCCAAGGACTGGGAGAGGGATCTGGTCAAGAAAGTGATCGACGCGGTCGGCGTCCGGTAGACCCCCCCTACGCCGGAATTGCCCGCGGCCCGCGGTCTACAGGCATTTGAACCACTCCGACCTCTCACTTTTTCTTGCAGCCGTTTCCCGCCGGTGCTATATCCGCTAGTCCACGGACGGGGACTGCGTCCGGGGGTAAATCGAATTAGCATGTAATTTTGCGGAGAAGCGGCACCATGGCGATCGCAACTTCGGCGACCCCGAAAATTTCCAAGAAACCCAATGTGGCCAAGGCGCTCGACGAGGGGGAGGGCGTCCTGCGCTTGGCGCCCTGCTGGGTGCCGCGCTCGTTTCTGACGCCCGGCCGTCGCCTCAAGCTGCATCCCGACGATTACTATGCGATGGGCGCCCACCGGGGCGGCATCGACGAACGCTGGCTCGGTTCCACCACCGAGGCTGCGAACGACAATCGCAATGAGGACGAAGGGCTCAGCTACGTCCACTATGCCGGCGAGCGTTCCACGCTTCGGGACGCGGTCAAGCTGGAAGGACCGCGCATCGTCGGCAAGGCCATCTGGTCGAAGTACAAGCGCTGGCCCGTCTATTCGAAGTTCTTCGACAACCTGGGCCCCATCCCCTGCCATATGCACCAGGACGACGAGCAGGCGAAGGAGGTCGGTCAGCAGGGCAAGCCCGAGTCCTACTACTTCCCTCCCCAGCTCAACAATACGGGCAACAACTTTCCCCATACCTACTATGGACTGGAGCCTGGCACGACCAAGGAGGATGTGCGCCGCTGCCTGGAGAACTGGAACATCGGCGACAACGGGATGCTCGACCTGTGCAAAGGATATCGCCTGAAGCCCGGCACCGGGTGGCTGATTCCTCCGCGCGTCCTTCACGCTCCCGGCTCGATCCTGACCTACGAGCCCCAGTGGGGCAGCGATGTGTTCGCGATGTTTCAGTCGATGGTCGAATGCCGCTGCGTTCCCTGGGACCTCCTCGTCAAGGACGTGCCCTCGGGAAAGAAGAAGGACCTCGACTACATCGTCGACCTGATCGACTGGGACTTCAATACCTGCACCCACTTCAAAGACGCGTGCTACCTCGAGCCCTTGGCCGCCGCCGATTCCCACAGCGAGGGCTGGGTCGACAAGTGGGTCGTCTACGGCCGCATCCACGGCAAGCAGCTCTTCTCGGCGCGGGAACTGACGATCAACCCGGGCGTCAAGGTCACGATTAAGGACGCAGGCGCCTCGGGCGTCATCGCGGTCCAGGGCAAGGGCAGGATCGGCGTCCACGAGATCGACACGCCGGTCATGATCCGATACGGGCAGATGACGCAGGACGAGGTGTTCCTCACGCACGAGGCGGCGGTGCAGGGCGTGACCTTCGAGAATACCGGGACGGAACCCTTCGTGACGCTGCGCTATTACGGGCCGGAAGTCTGGGCGGACAAACAGTACCCCAACGTCGGCGATCACAAGCGGGCCACCAAGTAGGTCGGAAAAGATACCGGAGGATTAGGAGGACGGCGCGATGAAGAAGATCTCCATCGGAACATGGGCGTATTCGGTCGGACCCTACGCGAACAATCCGATTCCGTTCAACGACGTGGTGAAGGGGCTCCGGGACATGAAATTCGACGGCCTGGAGCTGGGCGCATTCGGCGCCCACCCGACGCCGGAGAACCATCCGACGCTGGAGTCGCGCAAGGCCCTCAAGGACTTCGTGAACTCCAGCGACCTGGAATTCTCGGGCATCGCCGGCGACATGTGGAGCGAGAAGCTCGTCAATGCCGAGGACGGCGGGGAGAAGTATCTGGCCACCGTGCGCAAGAACCTCGAGTTCGCCCGGGACCTGGGGATCACGCTCTTCCGCGTCGACACCGTCCAGCCGCCGGAGCTCCTCAACACGATGGACAAGAACCAGGCCATGGACCGCGTCGTCCAGACTTGGCGCAAGGTCTGCAAGATGGCGGCGGACATGGGCATCCTGGTCACCTGGGAATTCGAGCCCGGATTCATCTTCAACCGTCCCTCCGACATCGTGACCCTCGTCAACGCGGTCGGCGAGAAGAACTTCGGCGCGATGTTCGATACCTGCCACGCGTACACCTGCGGCGTGGTCGGCCTACGGCAAACCGGCGGTGAAAAGGAAGTCTCCGCCGACGGCGTCCTTTCGCTCGCCAAGAAGCTGCGCGGCAAGATCAACGCGATCCAGGTGATCGACTGCGACGGCTCACTCAACGAGCACCAGACCAGCACGCACAATCCGATGGGGGAGGGCAACATCGACTTCCCGCCGGTCATGAAGGAACTGGCGGCGAATTCGGGGAGCCCGCATGACTGGTGGACGATCGATCTGTGCTTCTGGCCCAACGCCTGGCCTGCGACCCAGAAGTGCAAGGACGCGGTGGACCAGCTGAACGCCTTGGTGAGCGGCGTCGCCACGAAGCCGGCCGCACCCGCACAGGCGAAAGCGAAGGCGAAGCCCGCCAAGAAGGCCAAGGCGAAAGCCAAGGTCAAGGCCAAGACCAAGGCCAAGCCTAAGGCGAAAGCGAAGGCCAAGCCGTCGAAGAAGAAGGCCAAGAAGGGCAGGAAGTAGGGCACGATGAAGCAAATCAAGGTTCTCACCATCGGGCAGGGCTTCATGGGCGGCATCGCCCATCCCCGGGGCATTCTCGAGGCGAACCAGCAACTGCGCCCGCGAGGAATCGAGTTCATCATGGACTGCGTCGCGGGCCGGAATGCGGAAAAGCTGGGCGTCACCCAGAAGGCGTACGGCTACAATCGCACGTCGACGGACTGGGAGAAGGAGATCAAGAAGGCCGACTTGGTCATCGTGACGTCTCCCAACAAGGAGCACGCGCCGATGTCGCTCGCCGCGCTCAAGGCCGGAAAGGCGGTTGTCTGTGAAAAGCCCCTGAGCGCGTCGCTCGAGACCGCGCAGGAAATGGCCGCGGCCGCGAAGAAGGCGGGCGTCCCGACGATGGTGACCTTCTGCTACCAGGGGGCTCCGGGCGTCCTCGAAGCGCGCCGACTGATCCAGCAGGGCTCCATTCTCGGCAAGTCGGGATACTTCGAGGGGACTTCGGAGTTCCTCCAGGACTGGGGTCGCGGAGGCCGGAGCAATTTCCGCTTCCACGCGGAACAGGGCCTGGGCGGCGTGATCGAGGATCTCGGCGCCCACCAGGTCGATGCCATCCAGTTCATCCTCGGAAAAAAGGTCGTCGAAGTATCCGCCCAGACCCGGATTTATGACGGGGACGGAGAGGACCTTCGAATGATCCGGGGCTCCGACAAGAAGGCGCAGGGAAAGGCCGTGGACGCCTTCGAAGCCATCGGCTATTTCGATAACGGCTGCTCCATCACGTTCCGCTCAAACCGC
>DATGFI010000795.1:0-6071 GCA_035309205.1 Planctomycetota bacterium
CTTGGCTTCGCCACCTCGTGTCGGAACCCCGAATGGCCGGCCCCGGACTCCGGCCCCGCAAATTATCTGGCGGGGCCGGGATTCGGAGAACCCCTGGCGCTCACCTCCGCGGAAGCCGGGGACGTCCAGGTTCGGATCGAGGACTTCAAGTTCGTGCCCGAGCGTTTGATCGTCTCTCCCGGGACGAAGATCACCTGGGTGAACAAGGACGACGAGCCGCACTCGGCCACCAGCTCGGAGAAGCCCAAGCGCTTCGACTCGGGGGTCCTCGACAGCGACAAGACCTATTCCTTCACCTTCACGGAGAAGGGATCGTTCTCCTACTTCTGCAAACTGCACCCGCACATGACCGGCATTGTTGAGGTTCGGTAGGCGACTTTAGAGAGGAGATTCGCAATGAACCAGGATCAGGGTTCCAACGGAGACCGAGTCGACCGGAGAGGCTTTCTCGAGTGTGCCGCCTGGGCGGGCACAGGCCTCCTGTGGACCGTGTCGGGAGGGATCCTTTCCTCCCGCGCGTTCGGCCAGGAAGGCCGGGTGAAGGACGGTGCCCGCGCGGATTTCACGTTCGTCCAGATCAGCGACACCCACTTCGGCTTCTCGAAGGAGCCGAACAAGGACCCCGCGGCGACCGTCCTGGAAGCGGTTCGGAAGGTGAATGCTCTTCCGTCGGCGCCGGCCTTCGTGCTCCACACCGGGGACATCACCCACCTCGCCAAGCCGGCCGAGTTCGACGCGGCTGCGCAGGTCCTGAAGGGCCTGAAGGCCGAAGTCCACTACGTCCCGGGCGAGCACGACGTCATTTCCGATGAGACGAAGCCCTATCTCGAGCGCTATGGGAAGGGGACGAAAGGATTCGGGTGGCGCAGCTTCGACCACGGAGGGGTTCACTTCGTGGGTCTGGTCAACGTCGTCAACCTCCGGCCGAGCGGTCTGGGGTACTTGGGCGTGGACCAGCTCGAATGGTTGAAGAAGGACCTCGAGGGGCTCACCGACAGCACCCCGGTGGTGGTCTACACCCACATGCCCTTGTGGACGGTCTATGAGAAGTGGGGTTGGGGGACGGACGACTCGGAGCAGGCGCTCGCCATGCTCCGGCGGTTCGGCTCCGTAACCGTGCTGAACGGCCACATCCATCAGATCATGCAGAAGGTGGAGGGGAACATCACCTTCCACACGGCTCGCTCTCTCGCCTTCCCCCAGGGGAAACCCGGAGAGGTTCCCAGCCCCGGCCCCCTGAAGAACGTCCCGGCCGACAAGCTCCGGGACACGATCGGGATCACGAGCGTGAGCGTCGTCTCCAACCCGGGAACGCTCGCGGTGATTGATTCGACTCTCGCTTGAGATGCATCAGGTCGCTTCCGGGCCCGTCCGGCTATGCCCGCCTCCGGCGGGCCCGGAGCGATCCTGACCATCAGAGGGTATTCCAACTGAACACTCCCGAGGTCGTACGGCCGCTCGGGTGTCGCTTGAGGCCTTTCGAACCTAGGCCGTCGAAAGGAAGATGTCGTGAACCAGTCCGGCTTGAGAAGGGGCGCCGTCCTCATCGTCGTGCTGGGGGTGCTGGCGGTGCTGGCGCTCCTGGGGGTGACGTTCTCCACCCTCCAGGGAACGGAGCGTCAGATCGCCCACAACTATATGGACACCGTGCGGGCGAAGCTGCTCGCGCAGTCGGGCGTCCAGGACGCCGAGGCCAAGCTCCGCGAGTACTTCCCCGGCCGCTACTTCAACACCGTGAACCCCAAGGCGCCCAAGCCCTGGAAGTACTGGGGACAGGACCCCACCGAGACGGTCGAGCCGGCCCCCAATGACGACCTCCAGTACGCCCTCAACCCCTCGTTCGCGATCGAAGCGGACCCCATCCGGAACGTGGCCGAGAGCCCGCAGGACCCCACCGACGCCAACGTCAACCCCAAGAGGGTTTCCGTCGAAGGCAAGATGGTCGGCCTCTCCGGCTACCAGGGAGGCACCTACGCCCAGCACGGGGACCAGTACGTCCTCCGCGTGAACGACACCTCGGGCCGGCTCTTTGTGAACGACGGCGTTGACGGCACACCGAATGGCAAGATGAACAGCGTCTCGCGCAACATGCGCCGAATGCTTAACGTGCTGGGCGACGTGCTCCAAACGGCGAGTCTAGGCAGCAAGCTCATCGACAACCGGCCGCCGGAGGGCTACAAGAGCCTGCAGGATCTGCTGAAGGCCCTCAACTATGATCTGGCGCTCTTCGATAAGATCAAGAACTACGTCACCGTCTACGCGTGGGTGGACAACAACGTCGTCAACCCCGTCCCGCTGAACGCCCAGGTCGCGAGCCAGTTCCAGAACCTGACGGGCGTATCCTTCAGCCGCGGAACGAACCGCCTCTACCGCGCCGGAAGCGAAATCCAGGGCGTCGACTCCTTTGGCAAGGAGCTCAACTACGGCCTGGATTACATGCAGCACGCCGGCGACGTGAAGCGCCTCGAGGTGCGGCTCTTCGGCCTGGATGCCCTGAACCCCCAGCACATCGAGGTGGTCGCCCGCGCACCGGTCAACGTGAACGCGGCGTCCGAGGAGGTCATCACCGCGCTGCTGTCGGGCCTCCAGGGATTCTTCATCACCGATCGCAGGCGCAACAATCCGCGCTGGGAAGGCGACCTGTATCTTGCGTTCAAGATGCAGTTCAAGTACTACCCCGAGGCCACGAGCCGCGGCGACGAGATCGGCTTCCTGGTCGACACCTTCCCCATCGTGAACTCGACCGGCACGGGCACTCAGGGCATCTCCGCCCGCATCCTGGCGAAGGAGATCGTCGCCTGCCGCAACGGGGACCGCGGCAAGTATGCCGATTACAACCCGAAGGCCGGCGGGGGCAAGTGGTTCGGCGGTCCCTTCCGCTCCTGGCACCAGTTCAACGCGTTCATTGACTTTCTCGCCCGGTCGACCGCCGACGGCGGCGCCGGCTTCCTCGCGGACCAGCGGATGGACCTCTTCAAGGACTACGAGGAGGAGGGTGTCGATCCCATCGGCTTCGGCGGGCTGGTTCCGTCGGACGTGCAGCGCGACTATGCAAGCCAGGCCATTGCTGACGTCATCAAGGCGAACTTCAACCCCAACTGCCACCTGAACGAGCTGAACCCCGACGCGAACCTCTTCCTCATCGTGGACAAGACGGACCTCTTTATCAACTCGACGGAATTCTGCTTCATGCCCACGGGCTACTTCGAGGTCGAGTCCCTGGGCCGCGTGCTGCGGCCCCGCTCGCCCAAGGAGACCGACTCCTACATCGGAGACAACGAGATCGCGGCGCAGGCCAAGGTGACCGCGACGCTGAAGCTCTACGACATGTACCGCGAGTCAACGCAGAAGCAGTTCTACAGCGGCATGCTCGCACCCCAGTCCTCCAACTGGGGCACGAACAATGACAAGTCGATCGAGATCGGACCCGAGCCGGATAACGGTTACTTCCCCGGAAACTTGAGGAACCAGGGCCGGGAGATGGCGGACAACGAATGGGACGGCTACCTGTCGCTGCCCACGATGGGCGGCGTCTTCGGCGGCAGCCACGGCTCCGCACCCAAGCAGCAGAACACGCTCGGGCGGACGATGTCCCTGGGCAAGTCGCCGCACCTGGGTGCGACGATGCACGTCCACTTCACGCTCGACCACGACGCGCATGATCACCCCGGTGATCCGACCGAACTGGGGAGCCAGAAGCCGGTCCCCATCGTGTCGGAGAGCTACAACTTCGGAGATTATGTGAAGGGGACGGGCATTCTGCCGTACGGCGGACCTTACAATCCTACGAAAGGCCAGCAGGGTTATCACCGCCTGGCGAAGAGCTTCCGGCTCAATCCCGACCCGAAATCGGGGACCACACCGCAGATGAACCTCGAGCCTTTCGCCCCGTCAGATCTGCGCATCGATGGCGCTTACGTCGAGCGCCACGCGGCGCCGATCTACACCAACTTCAAGGGAGCGGCCGGCATCTGGGATTTCCAGGCCGCAAAGCCTCCCTATGGGCTGGTGAACTTCTGGTGGAAGCCGGCCTTTTCTCCGGAGCGCACCGGCAAGATTCGTAGTCTCTGGGATATGGGCCGCTTCCACGACAGCTGCGGCCAAAACGTCAACATCTGGCCTTTCGCCCTCTGGTTCTATCCCTCGCACTACAATCCCGGGACCTCCGAGATGGCCGGGCCAAAATACTGGGAAAACAACATCGGTAAGTTCGAGCCAGCATCCCTCGTGGTCGGTTCAAAGCAGTGGCACGGCTCCTCCAGCGGCGAGCCCAGCCCGATCCACGAGTTTGGCCGCATGACGGCCTGCCTGAACCATCTGGACCACTTGGACCATAAATGGCTCAAGCCTAGTCCCCTTCAAGCGCACCGCTGGATCAATACCGCCTTCATGTGGAATCTTGCGAGCGGGGATGACCCGTCCGGCACGGCCACCTGCAGGCTATGGATCAATGGCTCGGAATCGTACACGAAATACAACTACAGCGACATGTCGGGCTACTCCTCAGGGCACGGAAGAATGAGCATGTTCGAGAAGCACGACGGTGGCGCGTACAATCACATCCGCCTGGGAGGGAGCTCGTTCCTGAGTCAATCCGCCAAACAATATGCACAGGAAAACGGTGCTTATCGGGGGAATTTCAGCGGCGATCACACCATTGACGAGTTCTACGCCTGGAACAACGGTGGCGACCCGCTCATCCTCTGGCAGGGCGGCCGCTACTACCGACCCACGGGCGCCGGAGCCAGCGGCGCCGGAGGCATGGCCACCCAGGGACGATTCACCTCCCAGGCGTTGACCACGATGGTCCCCTACGCCCAGCGCCAGCCTGCCCCGCCCTCGAACACCCAGGCCCCCGGCGGGATCGCAGCCGTCTCGGGAGGTACTCAGACCGCCGAGCCGCCCACGCTCCGGGTCCTCGGCATGTCGTGGACTTGGTACGGCGAACTTCCGGACCACCGTCTGAACCCGTGGGCTCAGTGGGACGGCGCCAGGCTCCTGTACGACTACAACGGCGCAACCACCGGGGAAGCCGGCATGCCCGTCCGCAACCTGCAGGTGAAGGTTGGCGCGGGCATCGACGACGGCGGCACGATCTACGGGCCCTATTACGACGACGGCTACTCCGCGATCCTGAACAACCGCAGCCGCACACCGGTGATCCAGGATCCGACGAAGCTTCAGTACTTTGTCCAGATCGAGATCCCGGGAGGCGGCCGGCCGATCCTACTGGCGTCGCCCGTGATCGACGACGTCACGTTGTACTGGGACGATGGCCGATCCCGGCTCCTATCCTATGTGCTGGATAACCGAAGCTTCTAAACCACCCTTGGCTCCCGACGCTACGAGGTGGAAGACGGAATCTTGAGTTGCTTGACAGTCTCCGGCGCTAACGGACGTTGCATCTTGAAAGCCACCTACCTGAGGAGATTGGCTTGTCCCACTTCGGCGACTTAGTATCCACTCTTCGGAAAGAGCGTGGATGGACCCTGGCCATAGTCGCCAAGAAGCTTCGGAGCAGTAAGGGGTACATTTCTGGCATTGAAGGGGGGAAGGTCAACCCGCCCTCGGTGAAGATGATCGACAAGTATGCCCGGGTGTTCTGCGAGGACGCGAAGCGGTTCCTCCGAATCGCCTGGGTGGACAAGGCTCCAAGACTCATTCGTGCCGACGCTGAACGCTTCCTGGCACTCCATGAACCGGGCCTCTTCCGAGACTCGCCTCCTCCGATGATGAGAACGTAGGTCCGGCGTCCCTCGACGGCTTATTCATTTCAGCGCTTTAGATCAGGAAAACCCTTCAAGAATCAGGAGATCGTCCGTCCTCCGGTGTTACCACAGCGGATGCTGGGCAATCGGAAGCAACCAGACTCGTGATTTCTTGACTGAGGTGCAGGATGGGACGCATCACCACTCTCTTTGCTCTGGTTTCGATGACTGCTTGTGCGAGGCCGCGCGATTCCCGCATCGATCCGGCGGGCCCGTACCCGGATGTGCGGACAGGAAACGTGGTACGGGAGGCGACCGAGGACGGAGTACTCGTTGTCTTCACGGCCACCGTGAGGGTGGACA
>DATGFI010000796.1:0-4571 GCA_035309205.1 Planctomycetota bacterium
CTTCCCGGACTGGAGGGCGGACCTCACAAAGTCCCGGCGACCCTCGAGCTCCCCGGTCAGCTCTTCCAGCCATTCCAGGAGCTCAGGCGGTCGGTACGCGTAAGCGAGGCGCCAGATGAAGTTCACCTTCTCGGTGGCCTCGCACAGCACCGCACTCTTGATCTTCCGCTCATCGATGAGCCAACGATCGTTCATGGGTCTCTCCGCCCATTTCCCAACCGCGCTAGAAGGGGCCGCCGCCTTCCGGTTCGGTTGCGGCAACCTGGAATCGTTCCATCCCCGGCGGCGTCCGGGGCACCCGCAACCTCTCCCGGAAGAAGCTCCTTCCGGGGAGGGGGCGGCCCGGTTCTCGGGCCGCTTCTGCCCCTCGTCCGCCGTGCCGAGCATGGCGAGGCGGATGTCCTCTCAAGAGGGGGCGGGAGAGGATGCGGGTGGGTTGCCGCAACGCGAGGTCACCCGACGAGGGGTGATCACACGTGCGTGTTCGTCTCCATCAATCACTCAGATGGAGAATTCCCATTGTCAAAGAGCCAGAGTATTTCGAAGCGCGCGCCCAGTGGCGCGAGCTAGAGCTTTCGGGACCCGCCCGCCTGGGCGAATCGGTCAGCGGCCGGAGGCGCGGCCCGGACGGCAGACGTCAGGATCTCCGCCGGCGCCCTATCCGCGGGTGCCGCCTCCTCGGACTTCGATTCCTTTTTCTCGGGGTCCTTGAAGCCGGCCAGGATGAGCAGCGCGTAGAGCGCCTGGCGAACCCCGTGGATCGCGTCGTGAAGCAGCTGGTATCCCTGGTCGAGCTGGTCGCCCGTGATCTGGTGTTTTCGGACGCGGCCGACCAATTTCGGAGGGCAGACCTTCATCACGCGATTCACTTCGGGGAGCATCTCGAAAAGCTCCCCCTCTTCCTCGCTTTCGATGAAGAACGCCTTGATCTTGGACCACTCTTTCCTCGGAGTGGTCTGCATCAGCCGGAGCACGGACGCCGGGATGCGGTCGCCGCTCGCGTTCTGGGGCTCCTTTCCCGGAAGTGCGCCGTCGGTGCTCTTCTCTGTGGTCATTCGGACCTCCCTTTCGTGGTATCGAACCTGGCCGTGGACACGGGGGAGACCTGGGCGCGGGCGAGCGGGGTGCGCTTGGGGAAGCCCTGACTTTCCCTCGTGGCCTTCCCGGGCCACCCTTCCCACTCGTCTTGCGTCGTCGTCATTCGTGTCCTCCGTATGACCAAGGAAGCCCGACCGGGGGTGGTATCAGGGAAAGCGAGGCGAATCGGATTTTGGCCCGAATCGAGGCAAAATGCGGGGCGTCGGACGGCCGCGCCGGCGCCCGACTCGGGATCCGGGCGCACCACCAGGATGGGGAGCCTGGTGGAGCCGGAACCACCCCCCGACTATTTTCGGGCGAGACCTATTTTCGGTGATACCAGGGGCAGGCGGCCTTCCTTGGTCATACGGAGGGATCGATATGCGAACCTGGATCCTTGGAGTCCTGGCAGCGACCTGGGGGGGGTCCCTTCTCGCCGCTCAGGGGGCTCCCAGGCAGGGTGCCGAGCTGCCGACGCTGTTCTACTTCTTCACCCCGAAGTCTGCCGGATCCCTGGAGGGCGCGAAACGGGCCGTCACGTTCATGAAGGTTCATCAGGGGCAAGTGAAGCTTCGGCTCGTCATGCTGCTCGATGATTTCTCCGTCATCCGGAAGCTCGAGGAGGCTTCTCCGCTCTACAAAACCTTGAAGGAGCTTCAGTCCCAGGGAACCTTGGATGTCCCCCTCTATGACGAAGAGGGGCTCCTCCTCGCAGAGCGCTGGGGAATCCGCTCGGTCCCTGCCTTCGTCCTCGTTTCCCACGGGCGGGCGCATCGAGCCCTGGGTCCGGTCGTCAACCTGGAGGAGTTACTCGAATGCCGTTCATGACCTGCGGAAGGATCCTGGCCGCCTGGGCTCTCGGCCTGGCTTCCCTGCCGGCCGGGCTTCTGGCGCAGGAAAAGCCTGTCGGTGAGCCGCATGATGCCCCACCCCCGGTCCGGCGCTTCTTCGATCGTCCGATCGACTATTGGCAGCACGGCCTGATCACCCAGGACGAGAAGAAGCCTGCATCGCCGGGGTGTGGGAGCCTCTCTCAGCCGGACGGGGCTTCGAAGCCCGCCCCCAGCGATTGGGGTCAGCTCGTTAAGCAGCCCGACGGGACGATGGCCTATCATGAGCTACCGCGACCGCTCGTCGAGGTTCTCGAAGACCCGACCCCGGAGAAGATCCGGGCGTACTTCGAGTGGAAGCTCGCGCGAACCCAGAAGATTCTCCGTGCGGCCGAGGCGATGAAGGAGTACAAGTCCTCGCTGACCGAGGGATCTCGGCCCGCAGGCCCGGTGCCGGCCCCCGCGCCAGGGGCCCCGATTCCTGCGGAAATCGCGCCGCCGCGGACGGGTCCCTCCCCCGCCGGCGCCCCCGGGAAGGTCCCGTTTACCGTGACCTATTTCCACCGGACGGGATGCCCGCACTGTGACACCCAGGATGCCATCCTCGGCCGCTGGCTCAAGGACAAGCCCGAGGCCAAGCTCGTCAGGGTCGACTTCGGAGAAAAGCCCGAGCTCTGGCAGAAGTTTCAGGTCCGCGGCACCCCCTCCCTTGTCATCGAGGCGAGCGGTCGAGAGAAGCCGGTCTTTCTCGAGGGCGTGAGTCAGGAAGCCGAGCTTGGGCAAGCCCTCCTGGCGAGCAGCACCCCCACGGTCAAGAAACCATCTCTTGATGGTGGAGAGAAGAAATGAAGATCAGCACTCGGCATGCTCCGCGTCTCGTGCTCCCAGCGATGACCGTGGTCCTGCTGATCGTCCTGGGGGGTAGCACCGCCCTGGCCCAGGGGATCTCGGATCTCCTCGGCGGGAATGGTTCGTCGCAGGGTCAGGCGTCCGACGCGCCCGACGTCCAGCTCAAGTATGGCCTCGATCGCTCGGATCTGGGACTCACCCCGGGATTTGGCGTCCTGGCGTCGCCCGAGAAGAAGTACGTGGGCTTTTCCGCCCAAGCGGACCTCCGGATGATCTGCGGACAGTACGATCTCAAGGCCGGCCTCCAGCACCTCCTCGGCAGGGAGGCTCGCGAGGAGTTCCTGGATGGCGTTCTCCAGTCGCTCGTGAAAGAGGTGGTCGGATCCGGCATGGATCTCCTGTGCCAGGCCGAGCCGACCCTCTGCACGATCCTCCAGAACTACTCCATCTCCGCCAACATGCAGGTCGGCTACTACCACAATCTCTGCCAGGCCATCGAGAGCGCCGTGGTGGATTCCGCCCGGAAGAACTACGCGAATACCGTCGACCAGTGCCTGAAAGATAAGAAAGATCAGGGCATTCCCATCGACCAGGCCGTGGAGGCCTGTCAGAAGAAGCCGACGCCGATCACGGGATTCCACGGCGAGGTCCTGGCATCCTTCGACTTGGGGAAGGAGCTTGAGACGCTCTTCGGGGCGCTGGGCCTGAGCCCGGGCGCGGCGAAGCTTGCGCAGCGCGTGAGCGATCAGTCAAAGCTCGTACCGGGGTCGCTCGGTGCCCAGATCGATCCCAATTCCCTGACGACGTACTTTGACGAGAAGCGCCAATCCTATGCCGACAAGCTGAGCACCCTGGTCGACCAGGCCGCGCAGCGCCTCCCGGTTGCGACCGTGGATCTGCGCTTTGCAGTGCCGCCGGGGGCTCCGCCTCTCGCCGAGGACGAAATCCGCCAGATGGCGCTGCTCTCCCCCGAAGAGCAGGCGGCGGCGGTCGCCTCCATCAGCACGGCGCTTGCGCTCTTCGAGATGGGGAACGAAATCCATGAGGTGGAGCGCGCGCTCGAGGTCCTGAAAACGGCTCCTGGGGTGGATGAGGCCAAGCGGAACGAGCTGGAAGCACGGCGGATCCGATTGCGGACGGAGAAAGTTCGTCTGGTCGAGCGCACGAAGGACCAGGGCCTCGTCATGGAGGCCTACGCCGCCGCCCGCGGGATGGCCTCGCGCGAGTATTCGAAACGTGTCGCGAGCGTCCAGGCCCAGGCGGGAGAGACCCAGCACCGCAAGGAAGTCATGAACGATCTCTTGGCGCCGGGGGCCCTTCCGGCTCCCAAGGTGGCCAACCGAGGTCTCGTTGGTATGCAGGCGAACGGGGCCGCGGGCTGCGTCAGCTGCGGTCTCGAGGGCAGGTTCGGCTCCTATGGAGAAGACCGGTGAGCCACATCCAGTTCCGCCTCGTAGCCGCGGCCGCGACGGTTTCGGTCCTGTCGGCCTGCTCCGTTCCGGTCCCGGCCGCTCCAATTCGGATGCCGGTTCGGTGGATCATGGTCGAAAAGCCGGTGGGAGAAGTGGTCCCCAATGGCCAGAACGGAGACGGCCAGGTGGATCCCCGCTCCATGATCGTCACGCTGCAGCCGCTCTATTCCGAGGATGTGAATTGGGAGGTCGTGGTAGACCCCCATGACTTCTATGTGGAGATTGTGGAGATCAGTCCCAAGGGCCAGGCGGCCCCTGGCGAAACCGTGAGCGCCAAGGTTCGTGTGGGCCACGCGCGGCCGGGCGATCTCTATCGTCTGACGGCTCGGAGTTCCCAAGCGGA
>DATGFI010000797.1:0-3371 GCA_035309205.1 Planctomycetota bacterium
ATGACAGCACGACAATCATTCCCACGTTTTTCGCTTGAGATGGGTAAGATTCGTTGGGGGAAATTCCGGTCCCTTATTAAGCCCGAAATTATAGCAATCGGCGTGCCAATGTCAACCATTTCGAGCCGAAAAAGAAATAAATATCCTCCGCGTGATTAGACGTCCTGTCCGAACAAATGTTGGAGCGGGGGACGGGATTCGAACCCGCGACAACCAGCTTGGAAGGCTGGTGTTCTGCCACTGAACTACCCCCGCGAGTCAATCGCCGATACGAACGTCCACTTCGACGGGGCCAGCGGCCGGCTTCCTGCCGGCATTCGCCGCGATTCCCCGGAAACCGTCTGGGCGCTTCGATGGCCGGCTTCGGCCCCACCTCCGCTGCTTGCTCGATCCGGAGAGCGAAGCGGATGGTGGGCAGGGAGGGATTCGAACCCCCGAAGGCGTGAGCCAACAGATTTACAGTCTGCCCCCTTTGGCCGCTTGGGTACCTGCCCGCGTTTTCGAAGCCGAAGGCCTCAGGTCTCCGGCTCCGGCGATTTCGCCGCGGCCGGAGACCTGGGGCCTTGACTGGAGCTGGCGGTCGGACTTGCACCGACAACCGCCTGTTTACAAAACAGGTGCTCTACTGTTGAGCTACGCCAGCAGTCGAAGCTTCCGCCGAGCTTGCCGCGCGATTCTAGGGACGCAGCCCCCGGTGGTCAAGCGTAAACCAGTCTCGAAAGACCGCCCGCCGAATTCGGGAGAAAGCCTCGGGATTCCGGCGTCCAAGACTGTAGAATGCTAGGAGGGTGAAAGACCGATGAGCGACGACTCCGGCAGCTACGGCTTCGGCGGCAAGCTCTTTGCCGCGATCGTTCTGGCCCTCCTGGGCGGCTACGTGTGGGCCTGTGTCGAAACCGGCCGGAGTCCCCTGGCCATCCTGAGCCTCTTCGGAAGCAAGGAAGAGCCCGAGCCCGTTCGCCCCGCCCCGCAGCCCAAGAAGGAGGTCCGGGCCGAACCGGTCGCCGTCGCCAAGAAGCCCGAAATCGTCCGCCCGTCCGAGCCTCCGGTGACGAAGAAAGTCGAGCCTCCTCCTTCCACGGGGCCCAGGCTCTACAGCGCCACCGACATGGAGCTTCTTTTCCGGGAGACCGACGACCTCCTGCGCCGCGGAAAGTTCTTCGACGCCCGCAACAAGATCGCCAACGCCAGCCGAATCCAGGTCCCCCCGGACTCCCTCACCAAATTCACCGAGTACGAACTGCGGGTGGGAAAGTTCCACAGCCTCCTCCTGGAGACCAGCAAGGGCGGCACCATCGAAATGCCGAAGATGACCCGCATCCTGATCAAGAACGGCGGCAAGCTCATCATCAAGATCCTCAACGAGACGCCGGACGCCGTGACGTACGAGACGCTCACCGGCATCCGCTCTCGCATCACCAAAGACCGCTGCGACGAAATCACGCCGCTCGAGGCCGTCTACGCCCGCGTCGAAGTCAACGACGAACTCAAGAAGCAGGCCGGCTACAAGGGCCTCGTGATCGAAACCGATCCCATGAAACCGCTCAGCGTGAAGGACCGGCCTGGCAAGTCGGCCACCGGACTGCAGATTTTCGATCTGGCCGACTTCTGCGCCCGCAACGGCGCCAACAACCACCTGATGCCCCTCTTCGAGGAGGCCTTGACCCGCGATCCGGATCTGCTGGTCGACGTCCATGAAACGAAGGCCGACCGCATGGTGGAGGTCCTGATCTATTTCCTCTCGATCAATTCCGCCGCGGACGCCCGCCGGACGGCGGACCTCCTCAAGGAGCGCTACGCGGACACGAAGTCCTACAAGGACCGCGTGCTGGCCGACGCCGACATCAACGGCGCCCTGGACACCGTGCTCAAGCGCGCCAAGCCGATGGCGAAGGTCAACGCGCCCGTGTCCCCCAAGCCGGTCCTCGAGCCGGTCCGGCCCTCGGAGCCGAAACCTCCGGCTCCACCGATCGAAGATCCCAAGCCCGACGCGCCCCAGCCCGCCGACGCCGCCGCTCCGAAGCCGGCCGAGGAAGTCGTTCGAAACACCGACCCGGAGAAGCCGGCCGAGCCGACCAGCGTGGCCATGCCGGAGGGGACGAGCGCCAAGATCTCCGATCTCGTCTCCCGCGGAGACAAGCTCTACAACGAGGCGATGGTCCACCTGCAGGCCTCCAATCCGAGCATCAACCCCGACGGCTGGGCCGATGAAAACAAGAAGGCCCTCAAGCTGTTCATGCAGGCCAACGGGGAGTGCTTCATGCCCGCGCAGGACCAGTATTCGACCGGCGTCCCGACGGCCCTGCTCGACCGGGTTCGCGAAACCTCGATGAGGACCGCCCTTTGCCGCAAGCGCAGCGTCAGCACCCGGCGCTGAATTGACTTTGCCCGAAGGCCTCCCTATACTCGAGTCGAGGTAGGAACAGCATGGTCGACCCCTCGACTCCCGGGTCCCTTCAGGACGAGATCCTCAGGATCATCCGCGCCCATGCCAACGGGAACTCGGACCTCATCCTCCGAGAGCTGGCTCCCCTCCTGCAGAAGGCCGAGGCCCGGTCGCAGGACATCGCCAAGTCCGAGGAACGCTACCGCGCCATCGTCGAGAACGCGGCGGATCCAATTTTCATGACCGATCCCGAAGGCCGGATCACCTGGGTCAACCGCGCTACCTGCGGCATCCTGGGATTCCTCCGTCAGGAACTGCAGGGCATGAACCTGAATCGGATCGTCAAGAAGGGCCACATGCACAAGATGTTCACGGCCCTCCGAGACGCCCTGGACGGCCGCGAGGTGAAGGCCTTCCAGCTCGAAATCATGACCAAGGCCGGCGAGGAGCGCACGGTCGAATTTGCCTGCATGGGCGTCCGCGAGAACGGCCGCGGCACCGCCATGGAAGCGACGCTCCGCGACATCACCGACCGCGTCGTCATCGACAAATTGAAGAAGAACTACATGAAGTCGCTCGAGGAAGCCGTCGTCGAGCGGACGACCGAGATTAAGGAGACGCAGCGCGCCGCCATCCTGGCGATCGCGAACCTCGCCGAGTCGATCGACGACGACACCGGCGGCCACCTCCAGCGCATCCGGCACTACTGCAAGATCCTGGCCGACGAACTCCGCTCCGACTCCAAGTACAAGGACTCGATCACCGAGGAGTACAGCGAGATGATCTTCGACCTCTCCCCGCTTCACGATCTGGGGAAGGTCGGCATTCGCGACTACATCCTCCAGAAGCCCGACAAGCTCACGAGCGACGAATTCGAGAAGATGAAGGACCACGCCGAGATCGGAGCCCGCGCCCTGCGCATGGCGGGCGAAATGATCCACCGCGAGTCGATCTTCTCGATCGGCGAAATGATCGCCCGCTTCCA